>JAZRYI010000040.1:0-6700 GCA_045600665.1 Bacteroidaceae bacterium | reverse complement strand
CTACGTTCTTCTTTGTTGCCATATGCTCATCAATTAAAGGTCGTGGCGACAAAGGTAATCAAAATCTGCGACATACGTGCTGATGGTGATCACTTTTCATTCCCTTTGACGAGCCGAAGGCCTCATGCACGTTTCATATATACTTTACTTATTTGAATTTCCTTGCACCAGCTTCAGCCTTCACCTTCCTCATATACTCAGAAGGAGACATTTCATACTCAATCTTGAAGTTCTCGGTGAAACGCTTTGGCGTGTTATATCCCACAGCAGCAGCCACTTCGGCAATCTGCATCTGACCACGCTCCAGCAATTGCTTGCCACGCTTCAAGCGCAAGGTGCGGATAAATTCGCCAGGACCGATGCCGGTGATGTTGATGAGCTTCTTGTAGAGGTAAGTACGGCTCATTTCCAGCTCTGCGCCAAGAGCCTCAACAGAGAAGTCCGTATTGGACATATTGTCCTCCACTATCTTTATTGCTTGCCTTATGAACTGCTCATCCACATCAGTGATGGTCAGTTCGTTAGGATTGATATCTGCATTCTCCTTGAAATCCTTCATTCGCTTTTCCTTCTTCTCGATGAACTTCTTCACACGCAAGCGAAGCGTCTCTGCGTTGAATGGCTTAGTGATGTAGTCGTCAGCGCCAAGCTTCAAGCCCTGCACCTCCATCTCCTCTGCCGTGCGGCCTGTGAGCAGGATGACAGGGATGTGCGACCAGCGAAGGTCAGTCTTGATGGCTTCGCACAACTGGAAACCATCCATGCGCGGCATAGTAACGTCACTCACTACGAGGTCGATGCTGTCATCATTTCTGAGTTTGTCCAAAGCCTGCTCGCCATTACTTGCAGTAAGCACGTTATATTCCCCACGGAAATAGTCGCGAGCAAATCGGCACATATCTGGAGCATCATCCACAACGAGCATTGTAAACTTGTGCTTGCCCTCCATGCTTGCAGCTATTGCAGCAGTGCTTTCCCACACCTTGTTTGCGGCATCAGCAGCATTCTCGTCGTCTATCACGCCATCCACGGTAACTGCAGGCATGAGATGCGACGATTCTTTCTTTGTATCCGATTCTGCAATGAGGCGCTGCAACAGCATAGCCTTTTCCTCTGGAGTTGGCTCAGCCTTCTGTTCCTGAGCAGGAGCAGCTGATTGCTCTGCTGCTGGCAAAGTTTCCTCTGCTGGAGCAGGAGCAGCGGCAGTTTCCGCTTTCTCAGCAACAGGCTTCGTCTCATCTTCTGCCACGGTTTCATCCTGCTTCTTCTCCAAAGGCACATACACCACAATCGGTGCGCTCTGCTTGGGCAGAGTGAACTTGAACTCATTCACAGGGCTGCTTGCTGAATAGCGGAAGTCGATGAGCATATTCAGTCTGTGCATCAAATCCTGAGCATTGAGCAAGGATTGCTGCACGCGCGCCTTTGCCACGTCCGACAGTTTCTCATCATCCAGCAACTGCAAAGGAGTGATTATCTGCGACATTGGCTCCTGAAACTCATGGCTGACGCTTGCCAGAAACTGTTGCTTCAATTCCGTCACGCTCTTGGCATATTCTGCCTCAGCCTTCTCCCTGATATTCGCAAGCATTGCTTTCTGCTTATTCTTGAAGACAAGAAAAACCACGCCTGCTCCGACAGCGATGCCTGCTATGATAGAAAGTAAAATAGTTACTATCATTTCTTTATATTATTATTCGTTTGCAAAAGTATTCTAAATTGTGCAAAATTAATGAAATTTTCCCAAGTAACGATAAAAAACTCTGAAAAAATACATTATTATACGCATCAAGGCCTCAAAAAGTCTTTATGTTGACTCTTCAAGGCCTTAATGTTTCCCCGTAGGCTTCAAACAAAACCTACTAATACATGCTATCAATAGACAATACTAACACATCACGTGCAAATTTCTTCTAACCTAAAATTAAATGTCTTTTCAACTAACCTTTATGAAACTACTAATATTTATTAACTATTATACCCATTTTTCTTATTGAATCTCTATTCGTTCAAGCACTACGCCAGGCTCCAGCGGAGCGATAGTGATCTTGTGCTTGCCATTGCCCTTGAGCGGCATTGTCATCTTTTGCTTGTTCATGCGAGTCTTCTCCCACTCATAGTTCATGTCGTGGAATGCGTCAACCACATATTTGCTTGCATAGTTGATGTTCACCTCCTTTGCCTCGCTGCCGTCCACGCTCACTGCAACACGCTGACCGCGTCCGCTGTTGAATGGGAAGGTTGTTGCGAAATAGAGAGTGATGTCTGCCTCTGTCTCGCCAGACATATCGAACTCGTATGTGAGCGATGCATCCTTTGTTGACTCCGTGTAAGGCATCAGTGCCACAGCGCACTTGAACACGCCCATGTCAGGAATCACTGTCCAGGCAGCCTTTGCAGCATCCTTCTTTGCAGTGAATGCATCTGCCTCAATCGCGATAACCTTCGAAGGCTCTATCTTGAGCTCAGACTCTGCTGACGATGGATCCTCTGGGCGAACCACACGCGGACAGATATTGTTGCGAGGATCATTCCATGAGCGATAGCCGATGTGAGTCTGATCCATGAAGTGATTCCACTTGCCGTTGCTGAGAGTATGGTTGTAGTAGTCAGTGATTTCCTGATCTCGCTTGAAGCAAGCTTCCACCTTGTCTGCCCACACGTTTGCCTGACGGTCGTTGTTGTCGGCAAAGAACTTGTTCATAGCCTGTGCATAATACATCTGATAGAGGTTTGCCATTGCTTCAATCTGATGAAGAACAAGCTGATAGTATGCTGCCTGCATCTCCTCTGGCATAGTCTTGCCAAGAGCAACTGCATCATCGTTCAACTTCTGGTACTCATCCACACGCTCTTTCCATTCACCAGTCTTCAGCTTGTATGTATTTGCATCGAGCTGCTCTGCTGTGCGGCGGTGAACGAGCTTGCACTGAAGATTGAGAAGGCGCGCTGCCTCCTTGGCATACTTCTCGCCAAACTGCTGACGGCAGAAGTCCTCTGTGTATGCATAGAGATTACCTGCATTGAACTGATCTGGGTTCCAAGCCATCTTGAACCAGAAGTCGATTGGGAACTCCATTGGCTTGAGGTCGCCCACATTGAGAATCCAGAGCTTATCCACACCGTATGTGTAAGTGAGCTGAAGCTGTTCCCACATGCGCTGCACCTGCGAGATGTTGATCCACTTTGAACTGCGTGGCGCACCAACATAGTCAACGTGGTAGTACATTCCATAACCGCCAGGATGACGCTTTGCCCAAGGACTGCCAGCCGAGGCTGGATCAGTAGCATTGCCATTAGCGTCAGCTCCAAGTTCTGGGAGAATGCGCACATTGCCCCAGTTGTCGTCGCAGAGGAGAAGTATCACATCATCAGGCACTTTCATACCCTTTTCATAATACTCCTGCACCTCCTTGTACAGAGCCCACACCTGAGGAGTCTCCTTGGCGGGCTTTCCTGTTGCTTCTTCTATCAGCTGACGCTGGCTGCTCACGATGCGCTCCAGCAGAGACACATTCACGTTCTCGCCCATAGGTTCATCGCCATTGCCACGCATGCCCACAGTCACAACATCCTCTGTGTCCTTCATGCGAGCCACACCACCCTTCCAGAACTCATCAAGCTCCTTCTGGTTTGTGTCGTAGTTCCACGCACCACGAGTCTTCACGCGAGTCCACTCCTGCTGTGCGCGAGCCATTGGCTCATGGTGGCTCGTTCCCATCATCACGCCCATGTCATCTGCTGTCTGCATATTGTCAGGATCGTCGATGTAGAATGCTGAGCCCCACATGGCAGGCCACATAAAGTTGCCTTTCAGTCTGAGCACGAGCTCGAATACGCGAGCATAGAACTTTGAGTTGAACTTGCCGCCATAAAACTCTGCTGCCCAACCGCTGAGCGCTGGCGCCTCATCGTTGAGGAAGATGCCACGATACTTCACAGCTGGCTCGCCATCAGTGTAGATGCCTTTTTTTATATATAATGTGCTGTGCTTCTCCACAGGCACATCAGCCCAGTCATACCAAGGACTAACGCCAGCCTGCTGACTGAGTTCGTAAATGCCATAGATTGTGCCGCGCTTATCGCTGCCTGCTATCACAAGGCCTGCGCCATCAATATACGTGATGATGAACTTCTCATTCTTGCCCTTCAGTTCCTTTGCAATGAAGCTATTCTTCTTTGCCAGCTTATCTATCTGCTCGCTCTTGCCCAGTGTACCTATCACAATCTGATAGTCTGCGCTGCCAGTCACTTTCTGCAAGTCCTTCTTCAGGTTCTCGACTGCAATGTGCACACCCTTCCAGTCGTTCGCATCCACTGCTATCGCACCTTTCTTATCTGTCAGGCACACAGCATCGTTTCCTGCATTGAAGGAAACAAATCTCTCTGCGCTCATCGCACTCTGCGCAACAGCAAAGACGAAAGCCAATATAGTTACAATCTTCTTCATCGTGATTAGGTTTTAGTTTTCGACTGCAAAGTTACTAACAATATCTTAATGGTGCTTCACGCAGAATTTCCTGTGTTACACGAGATGTATCAGCATCATTCATTATTGTAACATTATTTTTTTTATTTGTATCATTCAATGCGTTTCTTGCTGATTTACACAAACAAAGCGGAGGAAAACCGAACATGTCAGTTTCCCTCCGCAAGTTATGATTGAGCAGTGCTATTAGTTGATGAGGAACACTTTAGGCTGACCTTTGTAAATAGCCTTGACTGTAGCGCGGCCATCGTTTATCTTGCCAATCTCAAACTTCACCTCTGGGTCTGTAGCTGTTGCCTTGATGACAGAGTTAGCATTGAGGCGACCATAAACCTGATAGTGGTCTGTCTGAGTGTATCCATTCTGGTTAGTAGAAAGGATTGGTGACTGAGGCATTACGAGATTCTGTCCGTCAACTGTAATCTGAACCTTAGGAACTATTGGAGCTACAGGGTTCTTTGCCTTTGGCTGACTGCAGAATGCGATGCCGTGCAAGTCGAGGAGACCTTGTGGACGCTGTGACTGCTGAGGACGGCCACCCCAACGTGGCTGTTCTGGCTGCTGAACCTCTGGGCCCTCAACTACAAGATAGATGGCATGCTTGCCTGTGAGACCTTCTACCTGAGGCACCTTGATGCCCTGAGTGATATGGCGACCACGCTTAGCATCAGTCACCTCTATCTTTGCGATTTCCTTACCATTCCAAGTAGAATTTGCGTAAGGACCATCAAGCATTACGTGGATAGTGTATGGCTGGCCAGTACCTTCAGTAATGTCGAGTTCGATGCGAGTTTCATCACCCTTCTTTGTTCCTTCGAAAGCCTTGCAACCCTTAGTGTCCTTTGCAAGACCACCAAAGCCGAAGTACTTGAAACCAACAATAGCGCCATTCTTCAGACCTGCGATATCCATAGAGTTGTTCCATACATCACGCTGATCCTGCATTGCATTGTTGTCATTGATATAGCAAGCGATACCTGCTGAATAATACTTATAAGGATCGAGACCGAATATCTGGAAACCTTCAGAAGTAACTTCTGCGCCTGTATAGTGGTCGCCGTTTGAAGCCTTAGCCGACCATTCATTGCCCTTCACGTATGGGTCATAACCAATGATGCGAACCTTACCGCCCTGAGCCACCGACTTCTTGTCCCACTCTATCTTTACAGGAGCAACCATTGTCTGGCGAGCATTGCCGAAACCTCTTGGTGGACGATGATAGAACACGTACCACTGGCCGTTTATCTCCTGAAGCGAGCCATGAGTGTTGTGAGCGAAGTTTGTAGTAGTGAGCTTGCTTCCGTCCTCATTGAGAACCACGCCACGAGAGTCAACGAGCACGCCACCCGAGCGCCAAGGACCGAGCGGAGAGTCGCCGTATGCATATCGAAGGGCAGAGTTTGTTGAGCCAAGTCCATAGTCAGGACCAGAGTAGCCAGAGAACACCATCACATACTTGTTGCCTACCTGACGGATAGAACTTGCCTCGAAGAAGTTGAATTCTCCTGGGTTCTGTCCCTTGTAGAGCGCAGGATACTCAGTGCCCTTAGGGTCACGCACTTCGCCATAGCGAGATGATGCAGGGATGAAGTAGTCATGTATCTGCGTGCCAGGGCGTACAGAGTACATTGTGTTCTGGTCCAGTTCTGCAGCTGTTGAATGCTGGAAACCGTAGAATACGTATGCGCGGAATCCCTTATCGTAGTCCTTGTCCTTCTTGTCTGTAATGTTCTCGACGAATACAGAAGGGTCAAAGTCAATCATTGAACCTTGTACGCATTGGCGCTGATCTTCAGTAAGGTTGATAGGCTTGAATGGACCATTTGGACGATCACCCTTTGCCACCATTGGCACACGGCGATTGCCACGCGAGTGTGGGTAGAGGTAATAAGTCTTCTTGCCAGTTGCCTTATCCTTCACTTCCACAAGGTCAGGAGCGAACATAGTATCCCACTGACCATCCACGTAGTGAGTGAAGATTGGGCCTTCATCGCGCCACTGGCTCAAGTCCTCTACAGGAGCAGACCACATGCGGATGTCAGGACCGCAGTATTCTGTGTTTTTTACGTCGTGCGAACCGATGATGTATGCACGAAGCTTGCCTGGGTTGTCTGGGTCTTCGAACACACGTGGTTCGCCATCAGGCACATGCTCCCACAAAGGGAGGTAAGGATTCTGGGCGTTAGCGCTGAATGAGGTGGCGATGCCCAA
>JAZRYI010000039.1:0-3200 GCA_045600665.1 Bacteroidaceae bacterium | reverse complement strand
GTGCTCGGGCTGTTGAATAGCTGGGCGCAGAAGACTGTGGTGTGGAATACTCCTGCCGTAGATGAGAATGAACAGATTGAGGGATTCTTCGCTACGCTCATTGAGGTGACTCGTGTGGAGATGGACAGGGATGAGACGCGTGTGTCCGTGCATCTGAGTTTGAGGGAAGACAATTCTCTGAGGTTTGCCAAGGACACTTATCTGCTGGCTGACGGAAAGCGATATGCAGTGAAGAGTTGTGACGGCTTGGCTTTGGGAGAATATACATCGTTGCCTAATAGGGGCAAGGCTGATGTGGTGTTCCATTTCGAACCTTTGCCGCAGAATACACAGAAGTTTGACTTTATTGAGGGTGATGGAGAAAGAGCTTTCAAGGTGCTGGGCATTGAGAAAGCAGAGATGAAAGCAAAGAATCTCTTCCCAACTTGCTGGCGCAATGATGCCACAGGCGATTGGGAGATTGCTTTCTATGAAGAATGTGCCATCTACGATTGCCGTTTCTGGAACTATAAGCAAACGACGGACAAGGGTGGCAAGTATGTGCTTGTGCTTGAGTCGGATGGAGAGGAATTGACTGTAACTGTAAGCAAGGCAAAGCATGACAAGCGTACGATCAGGATTGGCGATAAGTCTGTATCTTGCTCGCTCATTTCCTCTATCACCTTACCTGACTACCCGACAAAGGACACTCGCACAGGATTTGCCGATACGCATTATCAGCAGGGCGATTCCGTCACTCTTGTCGGTTGGCTGAGAGGCATTCCTGAGGAGATGAAAAACATGGGCGATGAGTATTCCGTCTCTTATCAGAAGATCATAACAAACAAACAGGATAAGAGCTACACAAAGATGGATTCGCTGGGACGCTTCACCATGAAGATCCCGTTGATAAACTCTTCTGAGGTTTTCTTCGATTGGCAGAGAACATTCATCCGCACGCTCTTCGAGGCTGGTGAGACATACTTCCTTCTTTATGACTTCAAGAGCGGACATAAGCTCTTCATGGGCAAGAATGTTCGCTTGCAGAACGAGATGCTGGCTCTTCCACTTGCTTGGAGTTCCTACAATGCTCCGTATGAGGAGGAAAAGAAACTTACTTCAGACGAATACATGCAGGGCGCAAAGGTTGTTTACGATGGCAATATGGACGAATTGAACGACCGCATCAGCAAGCATCCTAACCTTTCTGAGAGATACAAGGAATACCTGAAGGGAAGCTATACCGTCGGTCTTGGCCGCGAACTTATGCAAGGCAGATACCATGTCAAGAATCGTGAACTGTCAAAGGAATACATGGCTTATGCAGGTGAACTTTGGAACGCAGTACCTAAGCCTTACACGCTCAATCGCGATTTCGGCACTTTCATGAGAGATTATGTGGAAGAGTTTGTGGATGACAAGTATAGCGTAAGATTCGGTCAGTATTCGATTACCAACCCTGGCGATGCCATTCCGTCCATCTTCAAATATTTCCGCAAAGCAAAGAATATAGAAATTACTGACGAGGAACTTGGCATAATGAGGCGCGAATCGGAGATGACCATGGAACTCAACAGAAATCTTGCTCGGACAGAAGATGAGAAAGAAAAGACAAGGCTGAACGAAGAATACGACAATAACGATATAGTAAAGAAGGCAACTGCAATACACGAAAGAGATGATATAAGTGGGTTACTCCAGAAAACGCTTCCTTTGATACCTGTGTTCCAATCTCTTTCCATTGCAGATTCTGTGATTACCGACGAACTGCTCAGGGAGATTATCATCACTCGCAAATTGTATGATCGTATTGACCACGACCGCAAGTCTTTCAGCGATGAGGTGATGGAGTTTTTCAATGAGAATGTCAAGTCCCAATTCGCAAAGGACATCATCAATCGTGAGCAGGAGAAGTATCTTGCCTTAGAGCGTCGTGACATCAGCAAGTTGGCAAGCATGAAGAAGAACGACAACCTTGAGGGTATGAGCGATGGCGAACAGCTGCTTCGCAAAATCATTGAGCCATACAAAGGCAAGTTCGTTCTCATCGACTTCTGGGGCACATGGTGCGGTCCATGCAAGGATGCACTTTCACACGCTGGAGAGATGCGCGAGGCGCTGAAGGACATTGACATCGTCTATCTCTACTTGGCAAACAGAAGTCCCGAAGATGCATGGAAGAATGTCATCAAGGAGTATGACCTTCTTGGCGACAACATCGTTCACTACAACCTTCCCGACGACCAGCAATATGCCATCCAGAACTTCATGAACATCTACCAATTCCCGACCTACAAGCTGGTGGACAAGCAAGGCAACATCCTCGACGTGAATGCCGACCCTCTCATGCTCGACAGCATGGTTGAGTTCCTGAGGAAGTTGGAATAAACAGAAATGAGCGTGCAGGGAGCAATCTCTGCACGCTCGTTTTCTTTCTATTCCTTTATTCTAAAATATGCAAGCAATGTACGGAACTCATCTTGGGCAGAACGACAAGTGTCTAACAAGTACTCAGGAATGGAAGTCCACTGGGCAAGTCCTCGAAAGTAGAAGCGTTTGAGTTGTAGGTGAGGTCAATCTGCACACGATGATAGATACCGCCTTTCAGTCGCATGGCTTTCTGTTCGCGCAGCACATCAAGCAAAGGGTTCTTTACGCTGTGCGATTTCCTTTGTGGCATCTCCGCATCGGCAGGTATGTTCCATGTTTTTCCCGTGAGGAAAGCACCCTCAATCTTTCCCAAAGCACAGTAGTTTCGGGCTGTTCGCTCCGAAATGCCATGTTTTTCTGCAAATTCAATTACTGAAATGAAATCCATCTGTCGGCAAGTTTCTTGTTATAAATCCATGCAAATGTAGCTATTTTTGCCGATACAGGCAAGAAGTGAGTATGTAAAAGGCTGAAGATTCATTCTTTTTCTAAAAAGTGTATGAAAATCATACACAAAACTGTATGATTTTTTTACACTTTGCATTTTCGGACTATTTTTCTTATACATTTATTATATATAAGGCGTAACTTTGCAAGCAGAAACAAAACAGTAAATATTATGATGAAAACCTACATTCTCAAACACGCCCTGCGGAGTCTTGACCGCATGCGCACTTACACATTGATTAATCTTGTGGGGCTGGTGGTCAGCCTCACGGGTGCTATCATTATTGCACGATATGTGCATCAGGAACTCACGGTAGATCACTATATTCCTCACTTGGATCGCA
>JAZRYI010000038.1:0-25675 GCA_045600665.1 Bacteroidaceae bacterium | reverse complement strand
AATAATGGATATCCAAATATGCTAAATCTTGTCTCAATTGTGTCAAAGAACGTTATGCCATGCGTCAATCAAGGGCGTGGTTGAACGCCAACCCTTTTCATGAACTTTGGCGACTACAAATTATGTCATGAGGGTTTCATTGTGCAAGGTTACGACTTTGCAAATGTAATAAAAAAATGTGAATAGAAACAAAAAGTTTGAAGTAAAAATAAACATTTGATTCAAAAAATGTTTGCTGGTGTATGTGAATGAACTATGTTGCAAAGTTATGCATGCTTTCTTAAATATACAAATTGCAAGCAACCATCTTTATGAATCAATGGGATTACTTCATGAGTTTATAAAACAAAAAGGCACACATCAAACTGATGCATGCCTTATTCCTCTTTATATAATAGGAAAAAAGAGTTATGGTCTTGATATAGATTGCAAGTGAGGACGTCTGACTTCGTCGAGCTTCGGTTTTCACTTATTATATGTTCTTGCCTCCTTGATGTTTGACATGATTTCTTCTGCCGATTCATCACCACACCATGAACCTGCGAATCTGTTAATCATCTCTTTTGTATATGCCTCCTCAGAGATGGGGTCTTGTTGCTCATCCACCAACATGCTGTTTGATAAGAGATTCATCAAGTATATTTTCAAGTTGAGCAAGTATCCTTGCTGGAAGTCAAAGTATTCCAGATAGCGGAGTAGCTGTTCTTCGCCTCCTTCGTTTAGAACCCTCCGTTGTAGAATGCTCGTGTTTGAATATAGCTGGGTTCGTAGTAAGCACTGGAGTTGTAATTGTCAATTGCGTCACAGATGGGCGAGGCATAAACGTCTTGTATTGTGAGGACGAGATCCTGCCCTTGTTTTGATACGGAGTCTATCAATCGTGCATACACTTTGCCCATCTGCAGCTCTGTAGGAACTTTGTCTGTGTATTCTGGGTCAATGGCAGTTACATCCGTATTACCCTCTGTGAGGTGATACTCCTCCTTCCAGTTGCTCACCACCTGCTCGGGGTTGAGACAATGGTTTGTCTCTGCTATGGAGAGTTGGCGGGCAAGTCCATCACTGCCTAATTGCTCCACCACATAGCTGTTACGTTGCTTGATATTGCGTGCCACACGTTCTATCATGTAACATACGAAGTATAGATCGTTGAAAGTTATCTCTTCGTCAGGAAAATAGATGTTGCTCATTGCTTGTTTTTAATTTCGTAGTGTTCAACATACTTCAATGTCGCTAAGGCCTTGTCGTTGCAGAAAATTATCTGGTGCGTAGGATGTTTGAACTTAGCCAGTGACCAGAACACTTCTCTTGTGATGCGTCCAGCAAGGAAGTCTTCCACATAGTCCCAGATCTCATCGTCAGCCATCGGCCCTTCCACAATGTCATACGGATGTGATTCGCCATGACGGCATGCTGCCACAAAGTCAAGCCACTCGTCCGTCATCTCGGGGAAACGCTTAATATTGAGCGTGTTGTCAGGCTCGTACTCATAGACGCAGACAATGTGAGGATTACGCTTCGTGACAGCCCATCGCTTTGCCTGTCGTTCAAGGTAAGTGCAATAGAAACCGTATCCGAAGTCCTTGGTATAACCTACGACTCGGATTTCTGGTCGTGTTACAACAGTGTCAGTTCCGTGAAATAGTTTCATTGTGATTATATTCGTTTCTATGAATCTCATTTTTCACACAATAGCCTCAATCAACGTGCGTCCTCCAATTACTACAGGCGGTAGCAATCCAGAGGTCTTTTTTGCCAGCAGTATTGAATGACTTCATGACCTGTAGGAATTGTTGATTGCAATCTTTGCAGTGCAAAGATAAGCGTTTATTCCTTTTGTTCCAAATAATTAGTTTGTTTTGTGTGTGAGAGAATGGAAATCGTGCTTTTCTTCCCCATCCGTTTCCCTGTTTCCCAATTTGATAAATATTTCCTTATTTCTCTAAAACGGTGTTATTTTAGTGCTTTCTGGAGAAATAAGTACCTCCCTTATTTCTCTAAAACGATGCTATTTTAGTGCTTTCTGGAGAAATAAGCACCTCTTTATTTCTCTAATTCGATGTTTATTTATACCTTTGCGGAGAAATAAAGCAATAGAAACATGAAAGTAATTGGCAGAACAAAAGAAATAGAAACGCTCGAATCGCTTTACAAGAGTGAGTCGGCAGAGTTCGTGGCAGTATATGGAAGGCGTCGTGTTGGTAAAACATTTCTGATAAAGGAATTGTTTAAGGATAGATTTGCTTTCTGGCATACAGGTGTGTCGCCATACGACAACAACAAGAAAGGGCTCATGAGCGATCAGTTGCGAGAGTTCCACTATTCGCTGATGGAGTATGGCTACAAGAACAGAAATGTGCCTACAAATTGGATTGATGCGTTCCATCAGCTGCAAGAATTGCTTGAAAGCAAGGACAAGGGAAAACGCATGGTGGTATTTATAGATGAATTGCCATGGATGGACACGGCAAGGTCGAAATTCATTCCTGCCTTCGAACACTTCTGGAACGGGTGGTGCAACAAGCACGACAATGTGATGCTGATAGTGTGCGGTTCTGCTACTTCGTGGATAAAAGACAATTTGATAAACAATAAGGGTGGATTATATGACCGCGTGACCAAAGAGATAAAAATAAAACCTTTCACCTTGCTGGAGTGTGAGATGCTGTTCAAGAGCAAGGGCATTGCAATGAGCCGTTACGACATAGTGAGTGCGTATATGCTATTTGGCGGAGTGCCTATGTACCTGAATGCCTTTGAGAAAGGACTGAGTGTTGCTCAGAATATAGATAATATCCTGTTCTCCAAGAGCGCAACTCTGAAATTTGAGTTCGACCGCCTTTTCAAGTCGTTGTTCAAGAATGGCGAGCAGTATCAGAATGTAGTGCGCTTTCTGGCGACAAATCGCAGTGGATATACAAGGCAGGACATCATAGGTGGCGCGAAACTCAAGAATGGCGGTGACGTGACAGACATGTTGAAGGCTCTTGAAGCAAGCGACTTTGTGCGATCGTATGTGCCATACGGTAATAGTCGCAAGGTGAGATACAAATTGTCAGACAACTATTGCTTGGCTTACTTGCATTTTATTGACCGAAAGAAGGTGTTGGATGAGCATTTCTGGGAGAACAAGAATGCATCGCCAGAGCTGAATGCGTGGAGGGGCATCGCTTTTGAAGATGTATGCTTCAATCATATCAGACAGATAAAGAAAGCGCTGGGGGTTCAATCCGTCCATACGACAGAGCAGCCTTTGGTGATTCTGGACAGTAAAGGCAAAAAGGAGGCACAGATAGACATGGTCATTGTGCGTGATGACAACGTTGTGAATATCTGCGAGATGAAGTTTTACGGCAAACCGTTTACTATTGACAAGAAATATGAAATGGAATTGAGAGAAAGGGTTGTAAACATTGCAGAAACACTCAAGCGAACTCAAACTGCCCATCTCACTTTCATCACTTCTTTCGGAGTGTCTGAAAATGAGTATTCGAGTATAGTGCAGAAGTCGGTGGTTATGGATGCTTTGTTTGAATAGGTTGGGGTGTTAAGCGGCATGCACAACTTCGCTCTTGCCACTATCACCAAGATATCTGCTGCACTTGAAATCCCATTAGTAGAAGTATGAAATGCTCTTCTTGTTTGCAAGTCGCTTTAGCACCTCCTTCAACGCTTCGTTTTTTGGAGCCTTGATGTTCCAGTTCACGATGTCTGAATTTAACTCGTACAAAGCAGAGTAGTTCATTCCGAGTTTCCTTGCCTCCTCCTTCAATCCCAATTCCTTGGGTGCCTTACGGCAGGCATTGTATAAGCCCTTGATGGTTTCCTGCAATACCTTAAACTGACCGCCGAACACCTTATAATCCTCCTCTGTCACAGTACGCCATTGGTCATATAGCTGTTCGTACAATGCGTCTAAATCTCTATTTAACCTTGCCAACTGAGTCACACGATATAAATTGGGGGTTACCACCTCCAATCTATGACTATATGTTCGCTTACTCATGCGCACCATATTTCTTGAAATCAAAGCTGTCTGACACATATCTGTAACACTATGGAATTGTACAATTGACCAATGTTTTATTTTCTGAATGCAAAGCAAAGGAAAAGAATTGAAACGAGCAAATTTTTGCTTGATGAATTGAATGATAAAAGAGTGAGGATTACACTATCGCTTCAATCAACGTGCGTCCTCCGATTTCTACAGGCGGTAGCAATCCAGAGGTCTTTTTCTTGTTGAAACAGAAGCTGAGGAGATATCCTTGCTGGAGGTCAAAGTATTCCAGATAGCGGAGTAGCTGCTCTTCGCCTCGTTCGTTGTATGCATTGCCTCGCCAAATCTTGAGCTCAATGACATACTGCTTGCCGAGATAGTCGATTACGATGTCCATGCGCTCATGGTCGCGTGTCTGCTCTTCGATGTGGTAGCTGCCAATGCCGTTGATGACAGGACGCAGATAGGTAAGGAACACTTTGCGCGCATCATTCTCGATGAACTCGTTGTCGTGATCCATCTTGTAGGTTTTGTTCATGTGGTCAATGAAACGAGCGAAAAGACGTGGGATATCAAGGATTCCATCGTGAATAAACTGGTTCTTGTCAATCATGCCTTGTGTGAAGTCGGTCGAGTTCTTATCCTGCGAGATAAAGTAGTTATAGAACCAGATTTCAAACATACGGCATGCAACAGCAAACGTACCATCTTGCTGCTTGACGAAATTGAACATCAGGGCGAGGTTCGTTGCCTTGTCGTAGTAGTTGAAAGAGTAGCGGTAGCCATTGAAAAGAACTCCTTTGATGGTGCGTTCCAATTCTGGGAACTCATCGAGTTTCTTTGCTATGTCGTCGAACAATGTACTGCCTTCTGTCAGTATCTTATTAACTGCCTTCAGCACACCTTCCTTGTCCCATGTCCACTGCTCAGCATCGATAATCTGGCAAATACGACTTACAAGGAAAGGGTAGCCAGATGTGTAGTCTCGAATCATCTGTGCAACCGCCTTCTCGTCGAAAGAAAGAGCGCAATCAGCTTTATATTCAGCAAGCATGCCAGCAATGCCTTCGGCTGAAAGGCTCATATCCACGTCGAAAGGCACTGCAATGTTCCAAGGGCTATTGTAATGATGCTGATCATCAGGGCGCATCTTGAGTTTGAGGTTCTTAATGTCATATACGCCTGCGAGGATTACGGATTGGAAGGTCGCATCTTCATCTCTATTTAGATACATGTCTCTGATTGCACCCAATAACTTCAAGAAAGACTCTTGCTCGCTTGCTTGGTCAACTTCATCGACAATCAAAACTATAGGATGGGAATTGTCACCACAAATCTGAATCAAAAGTTCACTTACATCAAAAATTGTACATTCTTCCGCATGTCTGTTTTGATAAGATAAAAGTTGTTCTGCGCATTCTGCATCAAGATTCTTTACCTTATTTCTTTTGGCACAAATAGAAAGTAAACGTAAAAAGATAGCACCGGTTGTTTGTGGGGAACTAAAATATGTTTTATCCACCTTTTCAAAGCTGATCGAGAATACGCAATAACCAGCATGTTCAAGATAGTTTTTTAGATTGTTCAAAGTGGTTGTTTTACCATATTGTCGTCCTCTATTTATGCAGAAATAATCACCCTTGGCTATCATTTTTCTGATGATTTCCAAACGCTCGGTGATGTCCACCATATAATGCTCTTTAGGGCGGCAAGTGCCAGCAGTATTGAATGACTTCATGACCAGTAGGAATTGTTGATTGCAATCTTTGCAGTGCAAAGATAAGCGTTTATTCCTTTTGTTCCAAATAATTAGTTTGTTTTGTGTGTGAGAGAATGGAAATCGTGCTTTTCTTCCCCATCCGTATCCCTGTTTCCTAATTTCTTTTCCCCGTTTCATTTCTTTCTCCATGTCCATTGCGGGGAAAAGTATGCTTGTGGCACCAGGAGGCAGTAACTTTGCCGCATCGAAATTTTCAAACAACTAAATTTTATTTTTATGGCAAAGAACAATCTGAAAACAGACATCGAGGCTTCTTTGATAAAGATGACCGAGATGCAGGAAGCAATCTACGAGGTAGAGGCTTTCCTTGATGAAAATTACATGTTTCGTCGCAACGTGCTGAGCGGAAAATCGGAAGTGGCAATGTGCTTGCCTAACGAATCGCCTGAAGAAGATGCGAGTGCGGTGAAGAGCAAGCAGATGGAGTGGAAGCCTATCACTGCCGAGGTGGTAAACTCCATTGTGCGCCATGCCAAGAAGGAGGGCATTGGTGGTGACAAATCGCCACGGCAGAACATAGAGGAGTATATCAACTCTGATGCTGTGGTGACTTACGACCCTGTGAATGAGTTTCTTGGCAACCTGCCTGACTGGGATGGCAAGAACCATGTGGCAAACTTGTTCAGCCGCATTCCAGGCATCACCAGCGAACAGCTCTCATGGTGTGCCACATGGATGCGCTCTGCTGTGGCACACTGGCTGGGCATGGATATGCTGCATGGCAATGAGTGCGTGCCTATCCTGATTGGAGAGCAGGGTTGTGGCAAGAGCACCTTCGCTGTGCGCCTTCTGCCCGAGCATTTGCGCTGCTATTTCATGGATCATATCAACTTCGGCAATAAGTTTGACAGCGAGATGGCGCTTACCCACAACCTGCTTGTCAACATAGACGAGTTTGCCAATATGGGGATGGCTCAGCAGGGCAAGCTGAAGCAGACGCTCTCGAAGGTGAAGGTGAATGGCCGCCCTATCTTCGGCAAGGCACAGGAGGATCGTCGTCGCTATGCAAGTTTCCTTGCCACCACGAACGATGAGCATCCGCTCTGCGACCCTACAGGCAGTCGCCGCTACATCTGCATTCGCGTGAAGAAGGGTCAATTCATCGACAATGCTTCGCCTATCAACTACCCTCAGCTCTATGCCCAGCTATTGCACGAACTCAATGTGGAGAACACGCCTTATTGGTTTGGCAATGACCAAGTTGAGCGAATGCAGCAGGCAAACCTTCCTTTCTTCCGCACCGATGACATTGAGAGCATTCTTATGCATTGCTTCCGTCTGCCAGAGGAGGGCGAGGATGGAGAGTGGCTCAGTTGCAAGGAGGTGTGCAAGACGCTGAGCAAAGCTTATCCATCAATCAAGACAGGCAATGCGACAAGCATTCGCGTGGGACAGACTCTGAAGTATTTGGGATGTGAGTCGAAGCATACGAAGAAGGGTAATGTCTATAAACTCATATTATATGCAGCATGAATCAATCATAGAAGTTTTTAAAAGACTCTTCACTCTTCACCAAATGAGGTTATCTTATTGATAATCGTAGTGTTGAGTGGGTGAAGAGTGGGTGAAGAGTGATAATGTACTCTTCATCTACGCATCTGCCTGATTGCTACGATATTAAAAGCTTCGGGTGAAGAGTGAAGAGTTTCTAGCAAAATTCATTTTCATCAGCACCAACATCACTATATGAAGCCTCAAAACAACCATTCGCCTCCACGCCATGCAGAGCAGTAGAGTATTCACAAATGCTCTTCCAGTGAATACGGTTATTCAAGCCGTAAGAATACCGTCATTCGTGCTCTGCGACTACTGTTATTCGTGCCATGCGAATAGACGCATCCACTTAAAGTGAATAAACCGAATGTATTAACAATCAAAACAAAAGACATAAACCAATGATTACAAATCAAACTTGCTGTCCATTGACAGCGTGCCCAAAGAGCGGCACTTGCGTGCATTACGCCAACTATGCGAAAGCTCAGAATGAAGCCTCCTTCGAAGTGCTCAACACCCGCCTCATCACCCCCACCGATGATGGCTGTCCTCACCTGATTGTGGAAAAGACCGAACGCAGGGCATACGGCTTTGAGAAGATGCTTGCCACCATGCCAATAGGCAAAGCGCATGCTTTCAACGGCTATTCCTTCTTCGGCAGCCAGCCCACCTACTCGCGTGCAAAGAACGGCATACGTGCAATTACGCCAAAAGAGCAGGCAGCTCTGCTGAAGATGTTCCAGCGATGCGGCGTCGACATCTCCTTGGGATTCGACCGATACGAAGATGTGGTTGTAGTTGGCAAACCCTAAAAAAGGTACAGGGTGCAATGTCCAGTTCTTCTCGTCTAATTTGTTGTGACAATGTTTTGGGGTAACAAAAAAAAATCGTACATTTGCACCTTAGTTTTACCAACTCAACCGAAACAGGATAGATGTTCTACGAACTAATCACATACAAACGAGATCAATGGCTGCTAGCGAAGGAGTGCACCATACGTCCCATGCTCCAATATATAGAGCAGCGAGGAATGATGCGAGATGCACAGATTGAAGCAATCAAAACATACCTCTTTCTGAAAATAGCGTGCAAAGGATTGCCTTTGTATCAGCTATTTTCAGAAGGCTATTTCAATAATACTGATACAGGTGCAGAGGAACTGACGGTGGAGACGCGTCAGATGTTGGAGACAAACAAGGCTGCTTTGGCACTCTTTCAGTATTCTCGTCTGAAGGACAAGAACGGCAAGCAGCTTGCTCCTGAACTGGAACTGTTCATACGTCATCATGCTACAGAAATAGACTATGTACAGACGCTTCGAGACATTTTCTATGGTGTAACCTACGCCGATTATCTTTTCAGTCTCCCTATGGGTGCAGGAAAGACATTCCTCATGGCAGCCTTCATCTATATAGATCTTTATTTCGCTCAGAATGAACCTGACAATCCTGTATGGGCGCATAACTTTCTGATTCTTGCACCTTCTGCATTGAAGTCAAGCATCATACCAAGTTTGCGAAGCATACGTGAGTTCGACCCATCATGGATTTTCTCAGAAGTTGAGGCACGGAAACTTAAGCGTTTGATACAGTTCGAAGTACTTGACGAGCAGAAATCAGCAAGTAAAAGTAATATTGTCAAGAACCCAAATGCTCAGAAGATAAACAATCATCTGCGTGGTGGAGAGGCTATGGGTATTGTTGCAGTAACTAATGCAGAGAAAGTAATCTTAGATCGTTTGGACAAATCGAACAATGCTCCACTGCTATATGACAGTACGCACCAAAGCGAAGAAGAGCGTAAGAAACTGCATGCTGAGATGAAGAGAATGGCAATAGCCAATGAGCTCCGAAATCTCATCGGTCAGATGCCACACCTTTCTGTATTCATTGATGAAGTGCATCATGCTACAGATGGTGACATCAAGCTTCGTCAAGTGGTAACGGAATGGGCAACGAAAAGCAAAGGGTTCTGCAACGTGCTCGGTTTCTCTGGCACGCCATATCTTGAAAAGGCAGAGAAGACTACTATCGGAGGAAATTTTGTCATCAAGAACACCAACATCAGCAATGTTGTATATTACTATCCGCTTATTGAGGGTATAGACAATTTCTTGAAGCGTCCGACTGTGAAGTATGCAGAGAGTGCAACGGAAGAGATTGTGCGCAATGGTGTCCGTGAGTTTCTTGACAAGTACAAAGACACCGTATATGCAGATGGGACGTGTGCGAAGCTTGCCATCTATTGTGGTCAGATCATTCCATTAGAGGAGACAGTATTTCCTTTGGTTTCTGAAATGGTCACTGAGTACGGATTGAATCCTGCCGAGGTCATACTCAAGCGCCACAATGGAAACAAGCAATATCCAGAGCCAGAAGGTTCGGAAGCAGAATTTGCAAATCTGAGTTCCCCACTCAGCCATGTTCGCATTGTGCTGCTTGCGCAGATTGGCAAAGAAGGTTGGGATTGCAAGAGTCTGACAGGTGTCATCTTGCCTCATGAAGGAGTATGTCCTAACAATATGGTATTGCAGACCTCCTGCCGTTGCATGCGTCAGGTTGTTAAGGGGCAACAAGAGTCGGCACTTATCTGGATGAACAAGCAGAATGCTGACAAGCTGAACAAAGAACTCAAGCAGCAACAGAATATCACTCTGAAGGATTTTGCTGAGAAACCAGCTTCGCCACTGAAGCACATTGAGCGTTATTCACGCATGGATCGTCAGCAGGTTCCGCCTATTGACTTCTATCAGTTGCGTGTTGTCTATAAAACCATTGAGATAGAGACACAGCCTGATACAGCAGCACGACTTGCCGATTCTGCATTATTGCGCAAACTTGACAAATCGCTCGTTACTGTTCAAGACTTGAACGGACAAGTGATCAGTTTTGAAGAATTGGCTCTTGACAGCATTGAGAGCGAGACTTTCCAATGGTGGGTTCACGAAATAGCGCGTGAGTCATTCGGCACGTTGAGCCTGGAAAAACTGATGGAGTATGAAACTCAGCTTCGTAACATCTATGAACAGACGCGTTCCGAAGAGTTTGACCATCAGTACATTCGTTCCATGATACGCAAGGCATTTGTGCCAAAGCGTGATTTCTCGTATGTCGAAGAAGTTGTGCCAGAGGAGGCAAGCATCCTGTCTGTCGAGCACTTGAAAGCGATTGATGTCACCGATGACAGTCGCATCTATCCAAAGGAAGACGCAGTGAAGGAGATTCTTGATTGGGATGCACACCCAGAGAAGGGGGAGATTCCTGCTGAGAAGCTGCAGATGATAGAGCAGATGAAGGGAATGGGCGTCCCTCAGAATATAATAGATATGACAATGAAGGGCATCATGTCGGAAGTGGAGCATGACCCACACCCCGAACGTCTTCAGACCTATCATTATCTTCCATACCGTTTCGATAGCAATCTGGAGTTAGGGTATTTCACCGAAGCGCTTCGGGGCATAATGCACGAGCGTAAGTTGGAGTATTATTTCAATGGCGATGATACCCTTACCGATTTCAAGATACAATGTTACCGAAAGAAAGGAAAACATTGGCAGTACGACGGTCTTTATGTTCCAGACTTTCTTATAGTAAGCAGAAACGAAGAGGGGGCGCTCGACCGTATCTGCATCGTTGAGACAAAGGGTGAAGGCTATGCAGAAAAGTTTAAGGAGCGATTGGAATTTATGCGTGATGTTTTTGTGCCTCGCAACAATGAGAAGTATGGACGTGAACGATTCAGTTTCCTATACATCAAGGATACTGACACCCCACAAAAGCGAGTGCAAGAGACAATAGCAATGATTAATGATTTTTTCAAATAAGCAAACATAATGGCAACAAGATACATTCCATATTATCCAAACACACTTGAAGGACAGGCACGATTGGACAACTTTGTGCGTACTAATCGCATGCTCTTTTATAAGGACAATAATCAGGTAAAGACTCGCATACAGCGAGGTATGCCATTGTATGAAGTAGCAGAGCGCGAAACGGTGGGAAAGAATGAGAAGGAGAATCTCATTATGCATGGTGAATGTCTCTCCACCTGTGCTTATCTGAAAGAGCAAGGCATTGAGGTTGACCTTGTGTATATCGATCCTCCTTTCGCTTCAGGTGCTGACTACGCAAAGAAAATCTATATCCGTCGCAATCCATTGGTGCAGAAGGCTATTGCTGAAGCAGAACAGAATCTGGACAATAGCGATATGCAGGCTTTTGAGGAAAAGATGTATGGTGACATCTGGGATAAGGAGCGTTACCTCAACTGGATGTATGAGAATCTTATGGCGATTAAGTCTGTCATGAGCGAAACGGCAAGTATCTATGTGCATCTGGATTATCACATCGGGCATTATGTGAAGGTTCTTATGGATGAGATATTCGGGGAGGAGAATTTTAGGAATGAGATTATTTGGTATTATACCAATAAAATGAGCGGTTCTACAAGCCCTCACGATTTCGTATGTGAGCATGACACAATTTTCCGTTACTCTAAATCAGATGATTATTCTTATAATGTTATTACAGAGGAGCGTGAACAAGCTGTTAAGCAAAGCAAAAGAGTAAAGGTTGACGGAAAGAACATGCGAGCAAGAGATGAAGAAGGAAACATTATATATGAAATATCTACAGATAAGAAAGTAAAAGATGTATGGCAAATACCATACATTGCATCTACAGATTCACAACGAGTTGACTACTCTACACAAAAACCAGAAGCTTTATTACAAAGAGTAATAGAAGCATCAAGCAACGAAGGTATGCTCGTGGCAGACTTCTTCGGAGGTAGTGGCGTTACAGCAACTGTTGCTCACAAATTGGGAAGACGTTTTATCCATAACGATGTAAATATCAACAGTATTCAAACTGCTCGTGACAGGCTTATTGCAGCAGGAGCAGAGTTCTGCATGAAAGACATAAAAGATGGTGTAAGCCTGTTCCGCAACCCAGTGCAGACAATGGACAAACTGGTGAAACTCATCCCAGGGCTTAATACTGACACTTCACTCAATAATAAGTTTTGGGCAGGAAGCATAACTGATAGCCAAAAAGGACAGATGCCAGTATATCTGCCTAATCTTCTTGACAGCAGTAAGCGTGTAATGGACAAGACGGAGATGAATCACATCATCCGTGAAGCCTTGCCAGACCTTAGCGATGATGTTAAGCAAGTAGTGGTATATTATATAGACGTTGAGGACATGCAGGAGCTTCAGCAGTTTATACATGACGAGAATCGCCAAACAATCATGGAGATAGAATTGCGTGACCTAAAGGTAGTTCTTGATGATGTTGTGCTTGAGGACAAAGCTACATGGACACTCGAATATGTAAACGATGGCTTGTTCAAGGCATGGCAGGTAAAAATGACAACATTCCATAGCGACTATCTGAAGAAGAAGATTGACGAGTTCAACTTCAAAGGAGAACAACAGAAAGCAAAGAAACTCGCTGATGGCAAGCCAGCAAATTTCAAGCGCATAGAAATCAGCGACGAGGGACTTGAATGCATAGAGTGGCTCTCTGTTGACTGCACAAATGCTGATGCGAATGCTACTTGGCAAAGTGACGTAGAGCTGAAGATAGAGAAAACAGGTACTGTGACGCTCAATGGCAAGAAGACGCAAGATCTCTGGGATGCAACCATTAAATCTGAGAAGAAGCCACTCCGTTTGAAGGTGCGAAGCATCTGTGGTGACGAAACAGTATTTGTGTTGTGATAAACATTGTGCGGACATCACTGATTTCATAAGGTGACACTGCTATGACAGAAGAAATATTGGAACTGGATTATGAAGCGTTTGACCGTCAGGTGGAGAACCTGATGGCGATGAGCCGTGTGCTGGCCACTGAGGTGGATGACAGCGGAGTGCAGGAACTGACATTCGACCTTGTGTCGCTGCAAGTAAAGTCGGCTCGCCTGTGCTACATGGCAGACATTGACTATGCTCTGGAACAGACGGAGATCGCTCATGCGCGCACCGAGAAGGACATGGAGTATCATGAGCAATTTGAAGTGCTCATGGCGCAGTATGTGTCGCCCATGGCAATGCGGATTGTGAATGAAGACATCAATGGCAATGCGGTGACGATTTACAAATCCCCTTCATTATCTCCCAATATGCCCACTTTCCTGCCACGCCTCAAGGAACTGGTGCTTGCCGACAGCGAAGAAGGGTGGCTTGCCACTCTGGATTCCATATCGGAGAAGTATGACTTGTTTGCCAAGAAGATGAAAATCACCCATTTCCCAGGCATGAATCCGGCAGAGAGAATCTGGCGATTGTTTCAGTTCTATCTGCAGATGTGCTACTTGATGTATCACTTCCGAAGGGTAAGCAAATTGTGCAGTCAGGAGGTGGAATCGAAGGAGATAGGACGATTGCTGACGGCGGCGATTCAAAGTTATGCAAGTTCGCAAGAGGGTGGCAAAGAATTGGAATTGTACTTCGCAAAACTGACGTACAACAACGATGGCCGCCAACTCACAGTGGATGAGATGCAGGCTGCCCAGAAAGCGTTGCTCCAAGAAGTGCCTCATTCGCTGCAACTCAGCTACATAAACCATGTGCACGACATAGATGAACTGGGACGTGCAATCGGTCAGGAGCATGTCGGCAATGAAGATATAGCAGCATTGGTCTGCGTCATGGCAAAGTGGCAGATGTTGGAGCAACGGATAGAGCATGTGCTGCATCCGCAAGTGGAGAAGGACATGGTTTTCAACGAAGTTTTCCACACCGAAGTGAATGGTAAAGCCGTCTGCATGAGCGACCTGAAGGAGCGTATCGCACGAATGCTTGCCGAAGTGACCAGAAAGAATCACTGGATGTGCGTGTGGTGCGTGTTGAAGCATCACAACCTGCTCAGCACCACAATGCTCGAACCCTTCGCGCGCCAGATGATGCACAAAGACTGGTTTGGGGACATTAGCGAAGAGAAGCGCATCAAGGGTGACACCCTTCGCGACTACACTGGCTACTTCACCATGTATGACTACACGCACTGGAACAGCGCGCAGTTCAATGCCTATCGCGAGATGCACAACAAGAAGAAATGGACGCCAAACCTATACAGCAAGTTCTTCCTCACTTGCATCAGGATGGACGAGGCATTTGAGGGGGAATAGATTGCAAGAGGGTGCAAGAGAGAAACGTCCCTCTTGCACACCCTCTTGCACTACTTCTTCTGATACACCCTCACATAATCAACCTCATACCGCATTGGCAAGCAATCGGGGTTCAGCTCGCCGCCGTTGTCGCCACCGATGGCGAGGTTGAGAAGTATGTACTGAGGCTCGTGGAATGGGTTGATGCCGTCGGCGCTCTTGTTGATGGTTTCGCTGAGCGGAATCTCGTTGAGAAGCTCATCGTCGAGGTAGATGCGGATGAAGTTCTCGTCCCAATCCATCACCCACTTGTGGAACTTCGTTGTCCAGAAAGGATCGTTCTCGGTGAAGTGGGTTAGTGGCACAACCTTTGAATTCCATTTAGCTGTGTATTGCTTCTCTGTGCCCCATGCCGCATTGGCAAGAATGCTTGGCACGCCTCTTGAAGGGTAGTATTCCATCACATCAATCTCGCCATTGCTTGGCCAAGGCAGATTGTTGCCCAGCAGCCAGATGGCAGGCCATGCGCCGTAGCCAACAGGGATGCGAGCGCGGCACTCCATGCGTCCGTACTTGAAAGAGAACTTGTTGCGAGTGTTGATGCTGGCAGAAGTGCAAGTAATCGCTGGACGATTCTCACGCCATTCCTTGCTGCCTTCCTTGTAAAGAGGGTTGGGCTTGTTCTCTGCCCTTGCCTCAATCACCAATATGCCGTCCTTCAAGTATGCATTATCTTCCTGATACCATTGCAGTTCGTGGTTGCGTGCATAGCCCTTCTCGTAGTTCCACATCGCCTCGTCTATCTTGCCGTTGCCATTGAACTCCTCGCTCCACACGAGCTTGTAGCCCTCTGGCGCAGGATCGTAGAGCTTGCCCACCTTTATGCTGTTCCCGCTCAGGTCAACCTCGAAGAGGTGAGGCACTCTGACGTAGTGTCCATTGATTGATTTGTGGCTGTGAACGCTCATGAGAAGCTTGCCCTCGAAGGTTCTGAACAGCATGGCATGACCGAAGTTTGGAGGAGTGATTGGCTCCTTCTCTTGATGCCAAGGTCCGTCCAATGTGCCGCTTTCGCTATAAGCCACGCCCTGAGTATAGACATCGTAGATCCAGTTTGTCCATATCATGCCCAGTCGTCCTGTCTCGGTGCGGAAAAGGTAAGGGCCGTCAGTCACCTTGTTGCGTCCAGGCTTGCCATTCTCCATGCCCTTGCTCCAAGGCGCATCCTTTGCACGGAAGAGAACCTTGCCCACTCCAATCGTGCCGCTGAGGTCAGGCTTCAGCTCAATCTTCTCCATCGTGCCGTTGCCGCTCTCCAGCCATTCACCGCAATACACCATGTAAGGCTTGCCATCTGTGTCAACCCAGAAAGTGCCATCCAGAGTAGGTCTGTCTTCTGGCAGATAGATCTTGTCCTTCATTGGTGTGTATGGTCCCATTGGATTGTCGCTCACCAGCACATGGCAGGCTCTGCGCTCCACGTCCTGACCAAGGAAAGGACCAATCTTCTTCTCACGATTGGTGAAAGTGGCAAAATAGTAATACTTGCCGTTATACTGATGCAGCTCGGCAGCCCAAATCATTGGGTTCTTGCCCATCCACGAGTTTGGGTCATGCTTCGTGACGCTGTAAGGACCTGTCCATCGGCGCAGATCAGCGCTCTTCCACATCAAGCCGCCAGTGCCCGTCATGTAGTAGGTGTTGGTCTTCTTGTCTGCCAAGATGCAAGGATCGCTGAGTCGGATACTGTCAAGAGGCATGTTCTCCTTGTAGTTTCTTGCCTTTGTCTGTCCACTCATTGAGAGGCAAACTAAGGCAGCAAATGAAAGTAAGATAGCTTTTAGTTTGTTCATGGTAATGTTATAGTTTTTAGTTGTTTTTATTATTGTAAGCACACACAGATTCTTCTGATGCCCTCCATCACTCGTTCCCTGCTTGCAGCAAGGTTCACTCTGATGTAGCCTTCGCCAGCTTGCTTGCCATACATCGTTCCCTCGTTCACATACACTCTGCCTTCGGCAAGCAGCTTGTCCTTCACCTCTTCGCTCGACATGCCCGTGGCGGTGATGTCCACCCACATGAGGTAAGTGCCCTCCATGCTTGTCACCTTCACCTTTGGGCAATGCTCGGATAGGTATGCCTTCGCTTCCATATAGTTCTGGCAGATGTAGTCGTTCAACTCCTTCAGCCACTGCTCGCCTTCGTTGTAGGCAGCTTGCAGAGCGATCACGCCGAAAGGATTCACATCGCACACCTCGTTGATGTTGATAGCCTTATCCACTTTCCTTCTCACCTCGGCATCCTTGATTATTATATTCGCAATCTGCAGTCCTGCTATGTTGAACGCCTTGCTTGGCGAGATGCACACGGCGCAATTGTCGGCAAACTCATCGCTGATAGATGCAAAAGGGGTGTATTTGATCATCTTCTCGCCAAAGCATGCCTCCATGATGGTGTCTCTCTCGGCAGGCATCACGAACTCGCAATGAATCTCGTCGCTGATGACGAACACGCCATGCCGCTTGCAAATCTCTCCCATCCGCTCCAGCTCCCAGCGTGTCCACACACGTCCAGCAGGATTGTGAGGGTTGCAAAGCAAGAACACCTTCACCGCAGGGTCGCTGCACTTCTGCTCAAAATCCTCCCAATCCACTATGTAGTAGCGCTCGCTCTTGTACATGCTCTCGCCATCGCCCGACTCCGACACTGCCATAGTGAGAGGCGACTCCACCATCTCGCATCCATTGTTCCTGATGCTTGAGAAGAAGCAGTTATACACAGGAGTCTGCACCAGCACCCTATCGCCAGGCATAGTCATCGCCTTGATGATGGCGCTGATGGCAGGCACCACGCCACTCGTGTATATGAAAGATTCACGCGCTATGCTCCACCCATGCCTTCTCTTGAACCACGAGACGACAGCCTCGTAGTAGCTCTCAGGCACAAAAGTGTAGCCAAAGCAACCGTGCTCCATCCTTGCCTTCAGAGCATCTGTCACACATGGCGCAGTCTCGAAGTCCATGTCTGCCACCCACATTGGTATGACATCATCGCTCTCCATCTCGTCCCATTTCACGCAGTTGGTGCCACGCCTATCCACCGTTTTGTCAAAGTTGTATTTCATTTGCTCCAGTCAGTCTTTCTTTGTTAAATCTAAATGAACTTCATTTTCACAGTTGCAAAGTTATGCCTTTTTAATTAAAAATCAAAATACAATGCAAAGAAAATGGGTGTCAGTAAAGGATTAGTCGCCCTTTTCAAGAGTTGAACATGCAAAAACAATGCCGAAGTGAGACAAATCATCCATACAAGGCATATACATCTTGTATGTTGCTATTCACTTGTATAATAACAAGATAAGTCGATTCTGTATATATACAGAGATATACATATACTAAAAGATGTTTGTGGTTGAGTGATTATTTCGTAACTTTGCAAAAAAAAGAAAAGGAATGAAGAAAGTATTATTCTTAGCACTTGTCGCTTCGCTGGCTTGTTGCAGCAAAGTTGCCGATGCTCCTCTCAGCGAAGAGGACGAAGCCTTGGTCGCTTTGCTCAATGAACTGGACGAATGCCAAGCATCGAGCAATAGAGAGAGGTGCTACCAACTCTACTCGCAGATTTCTGCCGAATATGAGAAGAAGAACCTGACAGAGTTGCAGAAACACTACCAGCAGAAAATGCTGACAGAAGCCGAGGCGATCTCTCATAATAATAAGATGAATGGACAGAGGTTGAAGGCAGAGGCTCTGCAGCAGTTGGCAACCACTCACATGGTGGAGGGTAGTCTTGACAGTGCCCTTGCTACAGCTCATCAAGCATACATGGTCGCACCACAAGACACGTTGGACTTTCGTGCCCAAACCCTCCTGCTGCTTGCCCAGATTCATCTGATGGCAGAAGAGGGTGACAGTGTGGAGCACTTTGTCAACGAGGCAAAGAGTGTCTATCCCAAGGTTGCAGACACCGACCTCTACCGCATCACTCATGCTTACAGCCTGAATCTGCAAGACAAGGACGAAGAACTCATGCCCCTTCTGCCAACATACATAGCAGAAAGCGGCATACACAGTCAGGCAGAACTGACACGCCTCCTGATGTGCCGTCATGAAGAAGCCAATCAATGGCATGAGGCATACGATGATGCTATCAACCTGATGGCAATTACCGACAGCATTGCGAGAGACGAAACTTCTGAGAACATGGCTCGCATCCATGCCTTGCAGCATGAGCGACAGATGGAGTATCAACGTGCGGAGCATGAGGCTGAACGTGCAAGACTGTTTGCCGTCATCATAGTGGCATTGCTTCTGCTCTTGGCAGCATCGGTGGCAGGGCTGTTCTATCGTCGCAAAGCTCGCATCGCCCATGCCAAAGAGTTGGAGGCTATGCGACTGTCGGAGGTGGCTCAAGCCAACGAGAACGAGGTGCGCGAGGAGAATGTCAAGCTACAGAAGCTCTACTACGAGCATCTTTACGCCATCATCCTGCCTATCCTCAACGCCCACCGTGGCAAGAGCGGTCATATCAATCTGGAGGAGTCGTCGTGGGAACTCATCGAAAAGAACACCGACATGGTGCTGCCAGGCTTCACCTCCCGATTGCGCAAACAGCACTCAGCACTCACGAGTGAAGACATACGTTTCTGCTGTCTGCTGATGATGCAAGTGCCCAACGCCGTTCTTGCCGACATCTATGGCATCGCCCCATCATCGGTAGCTGTCAGGAAGCAGCGCATGAAGAAGAAGCTGGACAGTGACGTGCAGAATCAGACAATAGAGAATTACTTAAACCAATACTTAATTAATTCATAATTCATAATTCATAATTCACAATTCATAATTTTGTAATCCACAAATCCGTATTTAAGAACTATAATATGAGAAGACTGTTATTCACTTTCTGCTGCCTTGTGTCGATTATGGCACAAGCACAATTCAAGACCATGCTGAAGCCTGGGCGCGCATGGCAGATGTCACATCACACGCTGAACCTTTTTCACGAAGATGAAGGCACAGAGTATCATGCCACCAAGTCGTATATGCTATTCGTGGGCGAGACATTTGTGGATGATGACGGACACACATGCTATGAAATAATTTATGGCGATGAGCGCTCAGACATCAAACCTTACCCTATGGCTTGCGTTTATGAAGAGAACGGCAAACTGTATGAATCGTCGGCCGACTGTGCAATGCCGCCATCACCACGTCTTGTACTGGATTTCACTCCATGCATAGGAGGCAAATACCCCATTTACAACGGTGATGGTTCAAACGAGCTCATGGCGTATCGTGATGTGAGCAAGGTGGATAGCATCATGCTGAATGGCGAACTGTGCAAAAGAATCCATCTTGGGGGAACTGGATATGAGAACGAGGAAACGTGTCTCGTTGAAGGCATAGGCATAAGCAATGATAATCTGCTATGGTACAGAACATACTACGAAGCCGCCCCAAATGGCATCATAGAATGGAACACCCTTGATGCTGTCTATGATGATGGCACATGCGTCTTCCGTGCCAGCGACTTCAGCAAGCCTGCCTACAATGAGCAGACAGACAGCATTCCAGAGGCAGATGTTGCAAGCATCTGGAGTGTGGGTTCAGAGTGGCAAGTGTTCTGCGAGAGAGAGCCTGATACAGAAGGACCTGAGTCAGAAATCATAGTAAGATACCGACTTGGACTTGCTGAGAATGGCTATATGGCTCTCGAAAAGACTGAAAGCATAAACGGAGTGAAAGGCACTCCAGAGGTGATAGGCTACATACGAAACGAAGACAATACCATGATTTATGTGCGACCTGTGCTTGAAGATGGAAGCATTGGTGCAGAAACTGTTCTCTACGACTTCAGCACTCCATTCGAGTATGGCAACACCATCCGCTATGGAGTTGAGGGAGGCGAAATCAAGGAAGAGTACATCGACTGGCAGAAAGACTCGCTCGATTACTACATTCTCAGCGGTGGCTCGCATGTGCTGCCAGAGTGGGGTGGCATCATATATGGCTATGGCTATATTGGTGGCCCTATGGAACTCTTCCAGCGCAGGTTTGCTCCTGGCGTAGCGCCGAAACCTAAGGCAACAAACATCAGCCATGTCATCTTCTCTACCAAGGGCGGACAGAAAAAGACAAGAAGCGCTGCACCTGAATCACACGACGAGATTATCATCCCATACAAAGATGTGCTGACAGATGGAACAAAATGGGAGTGCATGGCAGTTTCGAAGAATACGCCAAACAGCATGAGTACCTATACTATTGAGGTGATGGGAGACACTACCATTCAGAACCGTGTTTGCAAGAAAGTGTGTTCACAGGATTGCCATGTCAAGAGAGTGATGTTTGAGGAAGGACGCAAGCTATACATTATCAATGCAGACAATGAGCCTGAAGTTGTACTTGATTTCAATCTGCAGCATAATGACCAATTGAACGATGTTTCATACGTTCTGGATGTTCAGTCCATTGATAATCAAGGTCGCTCATACCGAACCATCACCATCGACACAGGTTTGGAATGCTCATCATACTTGGCAGCAGACACAGCGCCTTGGAACTATACCTTGATAGAGGGCATTGGCGTGAGCAAGGACGAGCACCTTTATTGCCATCGCTTCTTGCAAGAAGAAAGCACCGTCTCTTATCTGCTTCGCTGCTGGAAGAACGGCACACTTGTCTATCAAGTTCCTTTCTACGACACAATGACTCACATCACACCAGCAGCATCAGAACAAAGCACTGCCATTTATGACTTGCAAGGTCGCCGCTTGCAAAACGTGCCTTACAAAGGGCTGTACATCAGTGGCGACCAAAAGATGATCAAGAAATAGATTGTTCACCGAAGCTACAAACAACAAATCCCGCATGACTTTAGCAGTTGTGCGGGATTTGTTTTGCTATTATGGCATAGACATCTTCATACCATCTAAACCGTTGATAATCACTCTAATCAAACACACATAGCAGTTATAGGAATATACATTACTATATAAGGTATTGCATAGGGCAAAATAGCTGATTAACTTTGCACTCCAGAACTCACAATAACCAAAACAAATTCCTATGACTCAGAGACTATTTTACCTTGCCTTATTGTTCATTGCTACTTTTAACGAATTATTCGCTCAGCAACGCAATTTGATTATCAACGAGGTGTGTGTAGCGAACATCGACCGCTTCATTGATCCTGCCTATAACTACGGTGGATGGATAGAATTGTACAATCCCACGTCTAACCAGATTAGCCTTAGTGGATTATTCATTTCAAATGACTATGATAATCCCAAAATGTATCAATTGAAAGAAGAGCATGGGACAGTTGCGCCATACGGGTTTGCAGCGCTTTGGTTTGACCATTTCAGCAAGACGCTGGCACGTCCTGGCGATACGCATTTGCAGATTCCATTCAAACTCGATGCTGATGGTGGAACCATAATGCTATGCAATGAAGCAGGTGAAATTGTATGCGAAGCATGTTATCCTCCATGCATTCCTCGTTGCTCGTATGCTCGCACAGAAGATGGTGCTGACGACTGGAATATGACGAGTACTCCTACTCCAAGAGCGAGTAACAAAGGAAGCCTTTTCACACAAGACAGATTGATGCCTCCTTCTCCGTCCTCCAATGGGGGCGTGTTTGAGAAGGGCAGCATAATAGAATTATCAGTAGATAAACCAACAGGTTCTATACTTTTATACACCACCGATGGCAGCACTCCAACCTTAACGAATGGAAAAGAATCTTACACAGGCAGATTCACAATCAATAAGACCACCGTTTTGCGGTTCGCATGTTACATGAAAGGCTTTTTGCCAAGTCCTGTTGTCACACGTTCGTTCATCTTCAAGAATCATGATTATTATCTTCCTGTGCTGTCCGTCGTCACCAATCCCGACCATCTGTTCGATGACTATATAGGCGTGTATTGCAGTGGCAAGAATGGGTTCAAAGGCAATGGATCGAGTGTGCCTAAAAACTGGAACAACCTTTGGGAACGACCTGTCAATATGGAGTATATGGTTCCTGAAAAGTTTGGCACTGAGTCCAGCGCTACATTCGTAACCAAAGTAAATCAAGAAGTGGATTTTGAGGTGTGTGGAGGTCTTCCACGTTCATTGGGAAGAACCACACTGGATGGCAAAAGCTGGGAGATGCGTTCAAGTTTCCGATTGAAGTGTGACAAGAGATACGAAGGGAAGAATGTCATTGACTACCCTGTGTTCCCAAATAAGCCATACATCAAAAATAAGACATGGACTGTCCGCAATGGTGGTAACGACACGTATGCTCGTATCCGCTGTGCTGCTCAATGCCAGATTCCTATTCGTGCAGGTTTATACATTGATACTCAGGATGTGCAGCCATGCCATGTGTTTTTCAACGGAGACTACGTAGGCATGTTCAACATTCGTGAGACAAACAACCGCCACTTCGGAGATAGCAACTACGGCATAGACACAGACGACATGGATCAGTTTGAGATTCACGGACAACACGACCAGCACGTTGGCGATCGTCTTGCGTGGGACGAACTGATAGAGCGAGCAAAGGCTCTGTCTGAGACACCGACAGAAGAGAACTATCAGAAAGTTTGCGAGTTGCTGGATATTGATGAGTTCTGCAACTATACAGCATACGAATTCTACCTTGGAGGCAAGGACTGGCTTACGAACAAGAACAACATTAAGGCTTTTCGTTCAAGAAGTGACGGGGGAAAATATCATTTCGTGCTTTTCGACACAGAGGAGTCCTTTTGCTACGACGACTACATCAGCAAGGTTCTCAACTATGACTATGGAGGCGAAGCTGACAACTTGTGGCGTTACCTCATGGCATACCCTCCTTTTCGTCAGAACTTTATAGATGCATACTGCATTGTTGACGGAGCGCTGATGAATAATGAGCGAGTGACAGGCATCGTCAACGAAATGTATGACGAACGCCAAAAAGCACTCTCGTTTGAGAAGCAATCATGCAGCAAAACGCTTGTCAGCACCATCAATGAGAAACGAAACAAGGTGCGTATCAGTCACTTGAAGGAAACGCTTGCCCTGCCAGAAGGCTATCGTGTCACAATTTCCAGTACGCACGACTTTGCTCAGATTTGTCTTAATGGTCAGTCAATTCCGTATGGCGATTTTGACGGTTTCCTCTTCGACAGCAATGGAAAGGGAATTGTGCTGACAGCAAATTGCCCTATAGGCTACAGTTTCGTTGGGTGGAAAATTGGGAATGATGACAATAGGCTTATAGCTGCCGACACTTTGTATATCAATCGCATGAAGCATTCTGCAAGCTACTCAATTCAAGCCTGTTTTTCTGCAACATGCACTCCCGAAGAACGTATTCCCAACGGCATCATGCCTATTCGCATCAATGAGGTGTCGGCTGCCAACGACATCTTCATCAACGAATATGGCAAGAAGGCTGACTGGATAGAGTTGTACAACACCACGGATGAGGACTATGACTTGGAAGGAGCGTACCTGTCGGACGATCCACAAAATGCTTACAAGCATCAGATAATGGCAACGGACGGAGTAAGCACGATCGTGCCTGCTCACGGTCATAAACTTGTGTGGTGTGATGGCAAAGAGTCGCGGACACAACTGCACGCACCATTCAAGCTGAAAAATGCTGACGATGCTTTCATATTGATTGCAGATGCAAATGACGCATGGGCAGACTCCTTGCGCTACAAACAACAGCCAAGATGGAATACATACGGACGCTTCCCCGATGGAGGAAACTACCTTGCGATGTTTGAGCGACCAACAATAGACAGCTCGAATCGCATCTGCACAAGCACCGTTTTAGAAGAGGCTATTGCCCCCTCTAATAATGTAACTCGACCAATACCAGATGGCACGAATGCCCAAATCGCTTCCATCAGATACTACAATCTGAACGGTCAACAAATATCAAATGTCAGGGAAGGTCAGATTGTCATACAACGAATACAATATGATAACGGACAGACAAGATCACGCAAGGTCTTCTTTCAAGATTCAGGCAGACCACAAATGTAAGATGTTTTTTTTCAAATGGGCAATGGATCAATTGTACCAAATAATTGGAACAACCATTGGGAACGACCAGTCAATATAGAGCGTCAAGCACCTCCATGAACAGAAAAACTATTAATTATCTTCTTTGAAAAGTTGATTGTGACATCAACAAAGTTTTCTTTGCCATCATTGTGAAAAGAAATGTAGTCCAGATAATTTGGTTCGGGAGTGTACTTGTCATACATCGTTTGGCTCACAAATTCTTTTGACGTCATCGACACATAGATGACGATTTCTCCTTCCTTACTTTTGTATGCTGCGTACTGTCTATGGTATTTGTCGAAACTATATGGCTCTCGAGACTCAGCTATTGTGACGCCTTCAGCTGGCTCTCCCCACTTACGAATGAATGCTTCACGCTGATTCTTTTGGTAGCTGGCAGGTTCCATGAATGACATAATCATTTCTCTTGCCTCGTTCATCTCGGACACGGATAAATAATATGGCTCTGAATATTCACTGTCACATACGTTTGATATTATTTGTGATGTCGCCTCAATATTGAGAATAATATCAGTAGAATCATTAAAATAAAAGGCTCCTTCTTTGACTGTGTCAACATTGTTGGTGTTCATCCCGCAGCCAAATAATGATATGGATGTTATGACTATTAATAAGTTATGTAGTAATCTTTTCATATAGATTCATTGTGTTTTTGACATCAGTCTATCTTTGCATCAATTGTATTCTTGACGCCAGTCGATGGATTCTCCAGACCCAAACGCACGTACACCGCGTCGTATGGTTCTTTTATATTCAATTGGAGTATTTTTCTCAGTGTGGTGGGTTTTGCCCGTTTTTATAACACGTGCTTTGGGAAGTCCCTCTGGTATCTGACCGCTAAGGAAATCAATACATCCAAAGTATGGAATGTCTTTTTTCTTTTCTTCCATAATGCTAAGTGTTAATGTTAATGTTCAACTTCTTGTTATTTGCCCACAAATGTACGACATTTATTTCAAATTGCGAATAAAAAGGGGAAGTTCTTAATGTTTAACCACAAAAATAATATAAATCTGTCTTGTTGAAGCGAATTTTCATCTTTGCTTCTTAATTTTTGAGTTAATCATTTGCAAAATTCAAAAATAAGATACACCTTTGTCGAGAATAGAAGCAAAGTAGAGTTAGGAAATATGATTTAGCAATGACGTCCTTCATCTTTGTGTTTGTCCTCATGCTTTGTGTCATCTCCAATTACGAAAAACCGTGCAGAACTTC
>JAZRYI010000037.1:0-2025 GCA_045600665.1 Bacteroidaceae bacterium | reverse complement strand
GTAGAACAGCACAACACAAGAGTTGCCGTAGAGCATAAGGTCACCTGCGCTTATAGAACTACAATATTGAGCATTGGTAGGGAGCCCGTTCATCAGGTAATGGTATTTCTCATTGCCGTTCAGTTCACTCATATCAAGAGTCATAGGAAGCAAATTATAGAAAGCACGTCCTGTTTCTGTGTCCTCTATCACGGCTGTGAATTTCTTTCCGTTTATCGTCAGTTCAATTTCCATTGCGAAGGAGTTTATGGCAGATAGTGCAAGAATTATGGTTGTTACTAAGAAATGTTTCATGCAAATCAGATTGTAAATGTAATTATGCTGCTCTCCATTGCGTTGGAGTCTTGCCTGTTAAAGCCTTGAAGAAGCGGACGAAGTGTTGGGGATATTCAAAGCCCAGGCGTTGACTGACCTGAGAGACAGAAAGCGTGTCGGATTGAAGCAATTCCTTTGCCTTGCTTGTAATTCTGTCATTTATCAAATCTTTCGCAGTTCGTCCTGTCTCGGTCTTTACCAATGTGCCAAAGTAACCAGTGGAAAGACAGCATTTATCGGCAAAGTAGGCAACTGCAGGAAGACCTTCACGCTCAGCTTTGTCTGTAATGTATTCATCAAGAAGGGAAAGGAACTTCTTCACTACAGAATGATTGATTTCTTCACGTGTGATGAACTGGCGATCGTAGAAGCGGAGACAATAGTTGAGCAAGAGCTCGATGTGGCTGACCACCAACTCACGTGTATGCTTGTCGATGGCGTGATGCAGTTCCTGCTCAATCATGGCAAGCACACCCTTGAAGATTTCCACCTCCTTAGCCGAAAGATGCAACGCCTCGTTGCTTGTGTAGTCAAAGAACTCGTAACGGCTCATCTGTTTGCCAAGTGATGTACGGTTGAGCAGGTCAGGATGAAAGACCAAGGCAGAGAATTTTGCAAACGGAACTTCTGGATTCGGCTCAACTTTCACCACCTGTCCTGGTGCAAAACTCGTTACGGTCATCTCGTCGAAGTCGTACTGCGTGCGACCATACGAGAGTTTGCACCCTTTGTTCTCCTTCAAGTAGAGAGCGTAAAGGCCGTAGTGCATCACGCACTCCTTGATATGTTCGGTGCTTTCAACATGCACAACGCTTACCAGGGGATGAAGCGTATCCACCCCTTGGTAGTCATTGAATTGCTGTATTGTGTCTAAATGAATCTGTTGCATTATTTTAGGTTGCTATTGAAGTTCCGAGCTTGCTCGTCTGAGCACGTCTAATTTATAAGTTACGAGCGAAGAAGGCTTCGAGCTTATCCCAAGGAATGACCTTATCCTTACCTCCATCATAGAGGTCGCAATGTGAGGCACCAGGGATTATCATTAACTCTTTGTTTTCTGGTACAGGGTTTGGCTTACGCACAGCATCATAACCCTCTGACTTACCGGTCATCATATATTCGTAAGCATTCTCTCCGAAGTAGCGTGAGTGAGCCTTCTCTCCATGAACGATGAGTACTGCCGAGCGTATCTCGTTTATATAATATAGGAATCGCGCATTAGCGTATGCCTGACAGCCGAAGGTATGCCAACCATCGTTGCTGTTGCCCGAACGAGCGTGATAGCCGCGTGGAGTCTTGTAATAGTCATAGTAATCCTTTACGAACAGAGGAGCATCCTCAGGCAATGGGTCAACCACACCACCGCCGGGAGTTACATTTCCCGTCTTAGATGCCTTCATACGTTCATCAGCAAGAGCCTTGCGTGCGACAAATCGAGCCTCTTCATTATTGTCGGCATCGAAATAGCCATTGCCATTCACGCGACTCATATCGTACATCGTCATTGCAGCAGTTGCCTTGATGCGAGGATTTGCGGCTGCAGCATTGAGTGCAATACCGCCCCAACCACAGATACCGATGATGCCAATCTTCTCAGCGTCAACATCCTCACGAAGGGAGAGATAGTCAACAGCTGCAAGGAAATCCTCAGTGTTGATGTCAGGCGATGCTGTTCGACGAGGTTCACCAGATGACTCACCTGTAAAGGAA
>JAZRYI010000036.1:0-30203 GCA_045600665.1 Bacteroidaceae bacterium | reverse complement strand
ACAAGAAAAAACATTATGGTTTTCCTTTTGTTTTCTTTTGTTTTTTTTGGTTTTTCTAATTGGCCGAAGGCATGAAAACAATTCATCGAACTCACGTTAGTTAGAGAAAAACGCCAATCTTACCTGTTGGTTCGATGTTAGTGTGTGTTAGGTCTATGTTAGTGTGTGTGTTAGTGTGTGTGTTAGGTGTGTGTTAGGTGTGTGTTAGGTCTATGTTAGGTGTTGTGTTAGGTGTTTGAACAACACCTAACACACGCAATGCAATGAAATGCAGGGAATTGCAAAGCGGATGTTAGGTGTTGTATGTGTTTTGAGTTTTTTATGGAAAAAAGGGATTTGTTTAGGTGAATCGTGACTGATGTTGCAGCGAAAGTGCTGGCTGCACGCAGGAAACCCTATTTGCCTTGCACTTCGCGCATCACCCTAAGGAAGTTGCCACCCCATATCATCTGGATCTGTTCTTCGGTGTAGCGCTCGCGCATCAGTCGGCGAGTGAAGTTGATCAGTTCGCTGGCAGAGGCGCAGCCTCTTATGCCTCCGTCGCCATCGAAGTCGGTGCCAATGCCCACATGCTCTATGCCCATGATGTTGACCATGTGGTTGAGGTGGTCGATGACATCGAGTATGGTTGCCTCGTTGGGGAGATAGGCTCCATGGAGGAAGTCAGGAGAGTCTTTGCGAAGGAAGCCATGATAGAGAGTGACCTGTGCCACGCCGCCCGAGCGAGCGAGGGCACGCATCTGGTCGTCGGTGAGGTTGCGAGTATGGTTGCAGAGTGCGCGAGCTGACGAGTGACTGCACACGATAGGAGCGGAAGAAATATCTATGGCATCGTAGAAACTGCTGTCGGCAGCGTGGCTCAGATCCACCATCATGCCTACTCTGTTCATTTCCTTTATCACTTCGGCACCAAATGCTGACACGCCGCCATGCTCTGCCTTGCCGCGATGAGAGTCGCAGATGTCGTTGTCGCCATTGTGGCAGAGAGTCATGTACACCACTCCACGCTTGCGGAAAGCCTCAACATTGCTGATGTCCTTGCCTATGGCATAGCCATTCTCTATGCCGAGCATTATGGCACGCTTGCCTTGTGCCTTGAGACGCCAGAGGTCGTCGGGTGTGTAAGCTATATCTACTGCTGTGCAGTTCTGCGCCACCATCTCCTCTATCTGAGTGAGAATCTGGTTCGCTTTTGCCGTGGCATTTTCGAGCGATGCATCATCACGCTCTTTCTGTTCAAGATATGCCACCATGATGGTGGAGTCGAGATGCCCTTCCGTCATCTTGTGCAGATCGACAAGAATCTTCGGGTCGCGAGAGCCGAAGTTGATGTTCTGGGCAAAGAACATAGGTGTGTCGCAATGAGAGTCGAGCGTGAGCATCTTCTTGTGCAGCTGCTTCGCCTTCTTGAAGTCGGCAGCTTCGCCAATGAGCCAATTGAAGATAGGCATCATCCCGTCGCTGTTGCGCAGCACGTATGGTTCAGGATGCCATTGCACGCCGAGTATGCTCTTGAACTCATTGCTCTCCACCGCCTCTATCACTCCGTCGGGTGCGGTGGCTGTGACCTTCAGGCAAGGGGCAGCTTCCTTGCACGCCTGATGATGGAACGAATTGACGGCAAGCGCATTGCCAAACAAGCGGTGGAGTATGCTGCCTTCCGCTATGCTGATTGTGTGCGATGGGAAGCGGCGGTCTTGATCCTGGCTATGCTTGATTCTTGTACCCTCCATCTGCGAGTGGATGTCCTGATAGAGGGTTCCGCCAAGGGCTGCATTGATCATCTGAATGCCTTTGCAGATGCCGAGCATTGGTATCTGGCGGTCGTAGGCATAGCGCACGAGCAGCAGTTCCTGCACATCTCTCTCTGGAGTGATGCTGTGCAGCTCCTTCACTGGCTCTTCGCCGAAAAGCAATGGGTTTGGGTCGCCCCCGCCAGAGAATATGATGCCATCCAAACGGTCGAGGAGCGATGCTTCAGTGGCGCATGGCGCATCTGCATCTCCCTCGATGATGCGAGGCGGAATGATGACTGGTATGCCTCCAGCTTTCAAAACTGACTGGTAATACCCTTCGGCAAGAGTGCAAGTTTCCTTGTCGTAATTGCCTGTAATGCCAATCAGCGGCTTCGTTTCCTTAGTGGAGAAGCCGCTGATTGATTTATTGTATATGCCGTTCCAATCAAACATAGTGAACAAAAAAATTACAGAACCTTGATGAGTTCAACGTCGAAGATGAGAGCTGAGTATGGTGGAATCATTGCACCAGCACCGCCTTCGCCGTAAGCGAGCATGTAAGGGATGTAGAAGCGATACTTTGCGCCCTCGCTCATGAGCTGAACGCCCTCTGTCCAGCCAGCGATGACCTGCTGAAGACCGAAGTCAGCTGGCTCGTTGCGCTTGTAGCTGCTGTCGAAGATTGAGCCATCGAGCAAGCGTCCTTCGTAGTGGCAGCGAACGGTGTCGGTTGCCTTTGGCTTCTTGCCTGTGCCTTCGCTGAGCACTTCATACTGAAGACCGCTCTTTGTGACGATGATGCCCTCCTTCTTTGCATTCTCAGCAAGGAACTTCTCGCCCTCTTCCTTTGCAGCCTTGCCAGCCTCAGCCATAGCAGCGCGCTGCTCAGCTTCTTTCTGCTGGAAGAATGACTGCACAATCTGCTGTGCCTCGCTGTTGCTTACCTGCAATGTGTTATCCTGCAAAACATCTACGATAGATGCTGCGAAGTCTTCAATCTTGAGATTATCCTTCAATCCCATCTGCTTGAGCTGCTGACCTATGCCAAGGCCTAAAGCATAACTAAGTTTATCCATTTCTTTATAATTATTATTAGTGATTTGTTATTGTTTTGTGCAAAGGTAAGCAAAAAATTATGAATTATGAATTATGAATTATGAATTATCCTTACCTTTGCACAAAATTTAAGAAAAACTATGGCAAACTACATTTTTGAACACAAAGACAAGGTGCGCGACTACGAATGCGACCTTCAGGGAATAGTGAACAACGCTAACTACCAGCACTATCTGGAACATTGCCGCCACGAGTTCCTCTTGGCGCACAACATCAGCTTTGCCGAACTGCACGATCACGGCACTGACGCGGTGGTGGCACGACTGACGATGCAGTTCAAGACTCCGCTGAAGAGCAAGGATGAGTATGTGACAAAGCTGTGGTTGAAGAAGGATGGCGTGCGATACATCTTCATGCAGGACATCTTCCGCCTGCCTGACTTGAAGCTCAGCGTTCGCGCTCAGGTGGATACCGTGTGCCTCGTGGATGGCAAACTCAGCGAGAGCGAGGAACTGAACGAGAAGTTTGCACAGTTTTTTTGATTTCCCACAACACATATCTGTCAAGCCATAATGGAACAGGAACTTATCTATGCCATTGCCCTCACCAAACTGAGGTCGCTGAGCCAGATCAATGCCCGAATGCTGTTCGAGGCAGCTGGTTCTGCCACTGAGGTGTTTGTCAACAGGAAAGACCTGCGCAGCTTGGTGCCAGAGGCAAATGAGAGGCTCATGCATGCACTCGACAACGTGGACGAGGCACTGGCGATAGCAGAAAAGGAGATGCAGTTCATCAGCAGTAAGAAGGTGAAGGCGATGGTGATGACAGACGATGCCTACCCAAAGCGAATGCTGGAGTGCACCGATGCGCCTCTGGTGCTGTATGGCTATGGCAATGTGGACTTCAACCGTGCGCATGTGCTCAACATCATCGGCACTCGCAAATGCTCAGAGTATGGCAAGGAGCTGTGCAGCAACTTCGTTGCCGAGCTGAAGCAACTCATGCCTGATGTGCTCATCGTCAGCGGTCTTGCCTATGGCATCGACATCAATGCACATCGTGCTGCCCTCGCCAATGGCATGGACACCGTTGGCGTGCTTGCCCACGGCTTGGACAATATCTATCCGTCCCTGCATCGACCAACCGCCATCGAGATGGTGCACAACGGTGGTGGATTGCTGACGGAATACACCACATGCACCACGCCAGAGAAGGGCAATTTCGTGCGCCGCAACCGCATCGTGGCAGGCATCTGCGATGCTTGCGTGGTGGTGGAAAGTGCGGCTCACGGCGGTTCGCTCATCACTGCAGGTCTTGCCATCGACTACAACCGCGACGTCTTCGCCTTCCCAGGCAGAGTGTATGACGAGAGCAGCGCTGGCTGCAACAATCTCATCAAGAAGCACGAGGCAGCACTCATCACCTGTGCCGAGGACTTTGCCATAGCCATGGGATGGCATGTGCCAAATGCGAAGAAAAAGAAAGAAGCCATTCAGCAAGAGCTCTTCCCCAACCTCTCTGCTGACGAGCAGAAGATAGTCAGCGCACTGAGCCTTGCCGACGACAAGCACATCAATCAGATATCAATCGACACAAATATATCCTTCAACCAAGCGAGCATGATACTCTTCGACCTCGAGATGAAAGGCATCATAAAAGCTTTGGGCGGTGCAAGGTATAGGTTGGTGAGGAAATGAAGGCATTTCACTTATTTTTCACTTTTCGCTATTCACTTTTCATTTTAAAATGCTTACCTTTGCATCGAAATTCATCTGATAGACAATATGAAGAAGCTCTTATATCTTATTGCTCTGCCACTTCTTATGATGAGCTGTGGCGGCACGAAGACTACGGAACAGGCAACATACGTCTCTCCCGCACCTTCATTCAATGAAGACTCCGCATACCAGTACGTGGCAGATCAGTGCTCATTCGGTCCTCGAGTGATGAACACAGCAGCTCACGACTCATGCGGCAGCTACATCGCAAGCAAATTTGCAAGTTTTGGAGCAAAGATCTACGACCAGTACGCCGACTCCAAGCTATACGACGGCACAGTAGTGCACATGCGCAACATCATTGCGTCATTCAATCCTGATGCACCAGCGCGCATCATCATCTCTGGTCACTGGGACAGCCGTCCGTGGGCAGACAACGATGCAGATGAGGCAAACCACCACACTCCAATCGACGGTGCCAACGATGGCGGCAGCTGCATTGGTGTGATGCTTGAGATGGCACGCCAGCTCCAGCTGTCGGAGCAACTCGGCGACTCAGCCTACTTCGCTCTCCACCCATCCATCGGCATCGACTTCATCTGCTGGGATGCAGAAGACTGCGGCACGCCACAGTTTGAGGAAGAGCAGTTAAGCTCGCACTGGTGCCTCGGCAGCGAGTACTGGGCAGGCAAGCGCCACATCGAGGGCTACACAGCACGCTATGGCATCAACCTCGACATGGTGGGCAACGCAAACACCGTGTTCTTCAAGGAACAGTATTCGATGATGTATGCACCATCGCTCGTTGACAGAGTGTGGGGTGCAGCTCACCGCATCGGCTACGGCAAGTATTTTGTGAACGGAGACGATGGCCATGCCATCACCGACGACCACGTGCAGGTGAACCAGGGCGGCATACCTTGCATAGATGTTATTGGCTTCGACAAGGAAAGCACCTCATTCCCTAAGACATGGCACACAATCAACGACGATATTAATCACATAGACAAGAACACGCTCAAGGCAGTTGGTCAGACAATGCTTGAGGTAATATGGACAGAACAATGACAATAGAAGAAATACAGCAGGAAGTCATCGAGGAATTCGAGGGCTTTGACGATTGGATGGATAAGTACCAGATGCTTATCGACCTCGGCAGCGAGCAAGAGCCACTGCCTGCAGAATACAAAATAGAAAGCAACCTGATTGATGGCTGCCAGAGCCGAGTGTGGCTTCAGGCAGATCTCACTCCAGAAGGCACAATACACTTTCAGGCAGAGAGCGATGCCCTCATCGTGAAGGGCATCGTGACGTTGCTCATCCGCGTGCTCGACAATCAGACACCGGAGGATATTCTCAGCGCTGATCTACATTTCATTGAAGACATTGGCTTGAAGGAGCATCTTTCGCCTACTCGCTCCAATGGACTTCTTGCCATGCTCAAGCAGATGAAGCTCTATGCTATGGCTTTTAAGGTTAAAGGTTAGAGGTTAGAGGTTAGAGGTTAAAGAAATATTACTTTGTTCGCGAAAGAACCTTAGAAATCATCTGCAAAACTATAATTTCTTTAACCTTTAACCATTAAACATTAACCATTACTTATCACAACAACAATGAAAGAGTTTTACAGAATGATGGGCAAGTACTTTGCCCGATACAAAGGTTACATAGCAGGTACATTCGCAATGAATGTACTCGCTGCGTTTTTCAACGTATTCTCCTTCACCATCCTCATTCCTATCTTGCAGATTCTCTTCAAGGTAAACTCTGAGCGATACGAGTTCATCGAGTGGGGTGAAGGCGGCGTGAGCCAGTTTGCCGATGTGGCAAAGAACAATGGCTACTACTATTCGCAGATGCTCATCGACTCCTACGGCCCTGCCACCACACTGCTCATGCTTGGCGCTATACTCTCCGTACTCACTCTCTTCAAGACAGGCACGTACTTCGGTGGATCGGCATGTCTCATGCCGCTGCGCACAGGCATCATCCGCGACATTCGCGTGGATATCTACAAGAAGATACTCTCCCTTCCTCTCTCCTTCTTCAGCGAAGAACGCAAGGGAGACATCCTCGCTCGCGTCAGCACCGACGTCAATGAGATTGATGCCAGCATAGCATCATCGCTCGACATGATCATCAAGAACCCAATCTTCATCATCGTGTATGTAGGCACGATGTTTGCCATGAGCTGGCAACTCACCCTCTTCACCTTCCTCGTCGTGCCAATCCTTGCAGGAGGCATTGGTCGCATAGGCAAGAAACTCAAGGCAAAGTCGCTTTATGCCCAGAGCAAGTGGAGCGATGGCATCAGTCAGATAGAAGAGACGCTGGGAGGCCTCCGCATCATCAAGGCATTCATTGCTGAGAGGAAGATGGAGGACCGTTTCTGCAAGGTGAATGACGAATACCGCAACGCTGCCCTCCGTGTGGCAATACGTCAGTCGGCAGCGCACCCAGTCAGCGAGTTTCTCGGCACATGCATGATTGTCATCGTGCTCTGGTTTGGCGGTTACCTCATCTTCTCTGGTCAGTCAGACATCGAGGCAAGCGACTTCATCTACTACCTCGTCATTCTCTACACCACCCTCCAGCCAATCAAGGACCTCTCCAAGGCTGGCTACAGCATTCAGAAAGGTCTCGCTTCTATGGAGCGCATCAACAAGATTCTCGGTGCAGAGAACAACATCAAGGAATCCGCTTCGCCAAAGACTATCACAGCCCTCAACGATGAAATCGTAATAGACAACGTAAGCTTTGCCTACACCGAGGGACGAAACGTGCTCAATGACATCAACATCAACATCAAGAAGGGACAGACAATAGCCCTCGTTGGTCAGTCAGGTTCGGGCAAAAGCACACTCGTCGATCTCATACCACGCTACCACGACGTAACAAAAGGCAGCATCCGCATCGATGGCAACGACATACGCGACCTCAGCATCAAGTCGCTCCGCAGCCTTATTGGCAACGTGAATCAGGAAGCGATTCTCTTCAACGACACCGTGTTCAACAACATCGCCTTTGGCGTGGAAGGCGCCACACAGGAGCAAGTGGAAGCAGCAGCCCGCATAGCCAATGCCCACGACTTCATCATTGAGATGGAGAACGGCTATCAAACCAACGTGGGCGACCGTGGCGGACGCCTCTCAGGTGGTCAGCGCCAACGCATCTCCATCGCTCGCGCCATACTCAAGAATCCTCCTATCCTCATCCTCGACGAGGCAACATCTGCCCTCGACACAGAGAGCGAGCGACTGGTGCAGGATGCGCTTGAGAAACTCACGAAGTCGCGCACCACCATCGCTATTGCTCACCGTCTTTCCACCATAAAGAATGCCGACGAGATCTTCGTCCTTCACGAGGGCAAGATAGTGGAGCGCGGCACACACGAGCAGCTCCTTCAGCAGGGCGGCTATTACAAAAAGTTAAATGATATGCAAGCGTTGTAGAATATAAAGGAATGGTTAGGGGCTAAAGGTTAATGGTTAAAGGTTAATGGTTAAAGAAATTTTACATCATTCGCTGAAAGTCATTGACAACCATTTGCAAAACTATAATTTCTTTAACCATTAACCATTAAACATTAACCATTAAATAACATGGCAAACTTAAAAGCATTAGCAAAAGATACTGCAATATACGGATTCAGCAGCATTGTGGGCAGATTTCTCAACTACCTGCTCGTACCTCTCTACACAAACGTCATCTCAGCAGCAAACGGAGGCTATGGCGTTGTGACGAATCTCTATGCCTACACGGCACTCATCCTCGTGATTCTCACCTTCGGCATGGAGACAACCTTCTTCCGCTTTGCCAACAAGGAAGAAGAAGACTCAAAGACCGTATTCGCAACCTCGCTCGCTCTCGTGTGCGGCTTGTCCGTCATCTTCATGTCTGGAGTGTATTTCTTCCTCGACCCTATCTGCATGAAGCTCGGCTATGCCGACCACAGCGACTATGTGCTCATGATGGCAGCCGTTGTCACACTCGACGCTTGCCAGGCTATACCGTTCTCATATCTGCGCTATCTGAAGCGCCCTATCAAGTTTGCTGGCTTGAAGATGCTGTTCATCATACTCAACATCGGCCTCAACCTTATTTATTTCCTTGTGCTTGGCAACAACGACGTGTGGGGAGTATTCGCCATCAACCTCGTGTGTACAGCCCTCATCACGTTCTTCTTCCTTCCTGAGCTGATGCAGACAAAGCGCAAGCCAGACTTTGCCCTTCTCGGCAGAATGTTCAAGTACTCATGGCCAATACTCGTGCTCGGCATTGCAGGCATTCTCAACCAGGCATTCGACAAGATGGCGTTCCCTCTCGTATATGACAAGCCAGATGCATCTGAGCAACTCGGCATCTATGGCGCATGCGTCAAGGTAGCCATGATCATGGCACTCATCACACAGGCATTCCGCTACGCCTACGAGCCAATGGTGTTTGCAGGTCAGCAAGACCGCAACAACCCCGACCTCCTTGCCAAGGCAATGAAGTTCTTCCTCATCTTCACCCTCCTCGCCTTCCTCTGCGTGATGGGCTACATCGACATACTCAAGCTCATCATCGGAGCCGACTATCGCGAGGGCCTCAAATGCGTGCCTATCGTCATGATAGCAGAAATCATGATGGGAGTGTATTTCAACCTCTCCTTCTGGTACAAGCTCATCGACAAGACCATCTGGGGTGCATGGTTCTCACTCGCAGGATGCGCAGTCCTCATAGCAGTCAACATCATCTTCATTCCTCAGTACGGCTACATGGCATGTGCCTGGGGCGGAGTGGCTGGCTACGGCACAGCCATGGTGCTCAGCTACTTCGTTGGTCAGCACTACAACCCAATAGCCTACCCAATTAAGAGCATCTTTGTATATGTGCTTATCACCGCCCTCTTCACAGCCATCATGACTCAACTTCCTGCCGAATGGCCAGCCATAGCGCGCATAGGCATCAACACAGTGCTTATAGCAATGTTCATCGGGCATATCATCTATCATGACATGCCATTGAGCTCATTGCCTATAATTGGAAAGAAATTCAAGAAGAAATAGGGACGCTTTTCGAAGCGATAAAAAAATAGCTGTCTTTCTGTTCCTATGCACAATGCGTGGGCAGAACTACAATTTACGACATCTGATCAATTTCCTTTCTCCCCTCACCGTCGCACCAAACAAATACACATCCCCTCCATCCTTTATCCCACAGCGCTTCCTCAGTTCATCCGCTGTCATAGGGAAATTGCGCACCGCAATGTTTGCCTTCGGCATCTGCGACTTCAATCTCTTCATCACTTTCGAAGAAAAATCTATCACTTCCTCTGCCACAAATACGCGACCAGGGAAATCGATAATCTTTTCTTCGGAAGTCATCAAGCGAGTGTCATAATCCAACTGCTTCACCCCGTATTTTTCGCACAGCGCCCCAAATGCCTGCGCTTTCATTAATGTCACATCTGGTTCATAGAGATACGCACCTACGCCATTCTCAGCCACACTGACACCATTTCCATTCTCTCTCTGCGCAAAACGAAACTCTACCGTCCTACCGGGCATGAAATCCACGCAGTGATACTGCACCGCATCCACTGCCTCATTCCTCATCACCACCAGCACCTCCTTGCACTCGTTCCTCACACCGACAATGTGCACGTCGCTCACCCCCTTAAGCTTCCTCAGCGCATCTGTCACATCCACCATAGGCGACAGCTTCACCAGCACCATCTTCGCATGAGCCAGCAACTCCTCCTGCCACTCCTTCACGTTCGGTTCACAATCCTCAATTGCATACACCCTGCTGCCGTCTGTTGCCCTGCGCGCAGGATCCAAGTAAATCACATCCACATCAGGCATCACCAATTCACGACCATCACCATTCCTCACCTCCACGCTGCGCCCCAGCACCTTAAAGTTGTGGCGTGCATACTCGCACAGCGTCTCCTGCCTCTCCGTGTAAATAGCTTTCTTCATCCCCTCGCTCATGTAGAAGAAATCCACGCCCATGCCACCAGTCATGTCGCACAGGCTCTCCGCTCTCTCCACAATGCTCCTCTTGTATCTCGCCGTCTGCTCACTGCTGCACTGCTCCGCTGGCACTCTGCCGCCCATCACCAGTTCCGCATTGCCATACCACTCAGGCAACTTCGTCTTCAGCCTCTTCCTCGCCTCAATCTGTTCTGCAGCAAACGGCACGTCAATACCCTCATACCGTTTAGCCGCCAGCAGCATCTCTGCCGTATCGTCCTCCATGTGCGCCTGTATGAAATCGCGCATCTCTGATGTCCAATTCATAATCCTTCTTTCCTTTTTACGTTCAATGACTGTGTGCAAAGATAGCACTATTTTCCCAAACAAATCAAGGAGACGGCAGAAAGTATGTACAAAATAGGCACGATTACCCTGCCAATTATTCATTTCTCTCTGTTTTTGTGCTTAATCAAAAGGAAATTGGGTGATTTTCACGCCTTTGGTTTTGAAAGTTGCAAAAAAAATGCGAATTTTGTACACACAAAACCAAAACCGCAAATACCGGTTTGAAACTTACTATAGCTATATTATGTACGTAAAACTAACTTCAAGCATCGCAGAAGAGCGAGATTCTCCTTGACTCGAAGACACGCATTCAAGGTGAGCCATCGGTCAAGTTCCGTGGCTTCTTCATCAACGATGAACGCTTCGGCGGTCGGGCAAGATGGGCAGAGGAGACATTCGACAAGGAGCATGGCGTGGTAGGTCCCAAGACATACAAGAAAGTGTTTGAACTCCTTCTGCGTCTGAAAGGCAACTACCTCTGGCCTGCCATGCACCCTGGCACACAGGCTTTCAACGCTGATCCTGAGAATGCGCGGCTCGCCGATGACTATGCCATCGTGATGGGAACTTCGCACTGCGAACAGATGCTCCGCAACAATGAGGATGAGTGGAAGAAGGTCGGCATATACGACGACTTCAACTACTTCAGCCTTCTCGGAGGTGAATCGAAGACAGTCAACGTGAGCCACCTCACCAACGAGAACCCTGCCAGCAAGCAGTTCAAACCAACCATTACTATTGAACAATTACGATAATCATGAAAAGACTATTATTCGACATCTGCAAGGTAATCATTCTTGCGTCAGCATGCACAAGCCTATGTGCACAACCAAAGCTGGACAATCATGGAGATTGGGCACGAGTAGTTGCCAATGGACAGCCAATGCTGATGATTGGTGGGGAGTTGGGCAATTCCTCTGCATCCACATTAGCAGACGTGCAGCGCATTTTTCCTCACCTCAAGGCTTTAGGGCTCAACACTGTGCTTGCGCCTGTCACATGGGAGCTAATTGAGCCAGAGGAAGGCAAATACGATTTCAGCACATTGGACAACATCATCGGCGAGGCGCGCAAGAATGAGCTGAAGGTGGTGGTGCTGTGGTTTGGTGCATGGAAGAACAGCATGAGCTGCTATGCTCCTGAGTGGTTCAAGCGTGACGCAAAGCGTTTCCCAAGAGTGCATGACTGCAACGGCACGCCTATGGAGGAAGCATCGTCGCTCTCTGCCAATGTGCTTGAAGCTGACAAGCGTGTATTTTGTCAGATAATGAAGCATATTCGTGATGTGGATGCTAAGGAGCAGACAGTGGTGATGGTGCAGGTGGAGAATGAGATTGGCATGATAAAGGAGCCACGCGACTACAGCAAGGACGCAACGAAGATGTACTTAAGTCAAGTGCCAAAGGAATTGACTGCCTACTTAATGAAACATAAGAAAACGCTGAACAATGCTCGTTTGCAGATCAAGAGTGAGAAAGGCAATTGGGCAGAGTTGTTTGGCAATGACATGTATGCAGAAGAGATTTTCCAAGCGTGGACATACGCTAAGTATGTGGAGGAAGTGGCAAAGGCTGGCAAGGCAATATACGATTTGCCTATGTATGTGAACGTGGCTCTCAATAGTCGCAATCGCAAGCCAGGCGAATATCCTTCAGCAGGACCTTTAGCGCATCTCATCGACATCTGGCATTGCGGCGCGCCAAGCATCGCAGTGCTGGGACTTGACCTCTACGATAAAGGCTATCGTGACTGGACAGCGAAATACCACCTTGCCAACAATCCTCTTTTCATTCCTGAGATTCGATTGGAGGACCAAGATGCTATGCGCGCCCTCTATGCTTTCGGCCGCCACGACGCAATGGGTTTCTGCCCTTTCTCCATCGAGGATTATCCGCTTCACAGCAGCAATGCGCAAAACGATTGGCGAAACATGGATCTCACAAAAGACGACCAGCTGAACGCCTTCTCATCGGGTGGCACGACCCTGTCGCCTCTTGCTGCGTCATATCATCTTCTCAGACAAGCAGAACCGTTGATTCTTAAGCATCAAGGCACAAACGATATGGATGCTGTCATTCTCGACAATGATGTGCGCGAAGCGGATATCACGATGTCCGATGGCATAGTGTTCCATGTGAAGCATAGCTATTCATTGGGTTGGGAACCAGGTGCTCAGTCAGAGAATTGGCCAGAGGTTGCTTGCATCATCATTCGTCAGGGCAAGGACGATTATGTTGTGATTGGCTCGGGTGTTGTGGTCACTTTCGATAAGGGGACAGGTTCCAATAGTGCAAGCTCAAAATCGCAAGTAGGATTAGCAAAATGTGAGCAAGTGGAATATGCTAACGATGGAACAATGCACATCCTTCGTCATCTGAGCGGCGACCAGACGCACCAGGGACGCCACATCCGAATACCTGTAGGCGATTATCAGATTCAGCATTTCAGATTGTACGAGTATTCATAAAGGTAAGGGGTAGAGGTTAATGGGTAAGGGTTAGAGGTTAGAGGTTAGAGGTTAGAGGTTAATGGTTATAGGTTAAAGGTTAAAGAAATTATAGTATTGTAATTGTTTTTCAATGACTTTCTACAAATGATGTGAAATTTCTTTAACCCTTAACCTCTAACCCCTAACCTCTAACCTCTAACCTCTAACCATTAACCTATAGACTACTTCATCTCCCACCAGTCGAAGGTGTAGAGCTCAGGGCCCTTACGTCCCTTGAACACGAAATAGATGTCGTGCTTGCCTTGAGGAGTTTTCACATCGTTGGTAGTAAACTTCTTGAACTTCTCCCATCCACCTGTGTGAGGAATAGCGATGGAAGCAATAAGAGCACCCTTCACGCTGTCGGCATGCATCTCTATTGTTCCGCCACGGAGTGCGCTGGAAGCAGACACAGTGAGCGACTTGGCAGAGCGAGAGGCGAAGTCAACCTCGCGAATCTTCATCCAGTCGCCATTATGGATGTCGGAGATGTAAACATTATTATGACCGTTAGGCTGAGTGTGGATGCCCACGCTATATGCCATTTCTTCTGCTTCGTGACGACCGAATGGGTTGAAAGTACCGATTGGTGCTACGCCTTCGTGGTCAGCCTTCAGAGAAGGAATTGTGCCATCAGCGTTGTAGGTGAATTCCTTCGCTGCGATGCTGCGACCGAAGCCGCCGCCACCTGGCAGCCATCCTGTGTGGTAGAAGAAGTATGAGTGCCCCTTGAAGTCAGCCAAGCCAGAGTGATTGGTGAAGGATGCCTGCTGATTCTTCTCCATGATTGTGCCCTGATACTTCCAAGGACCGACTGGCGAGTCGCCCATTGCGTATGAGATATTCTCAGGAATGCCGTGCGAAGCGTACATCATGTAGTACTTGCCATTGCGCTTCTGAATCCATGGTCCTTCGGTGTAGCCTTCAAGACCGCTCATGTCCATCTGGTGAACGCCATCAACGAATGAGATCATGTCTTCGTTGAGCTTTGCGTAGTAGAGCTTTGGATTGCCCCAGTAGAGCCATGCCTGACCATCATCGTCAATGAAAACTGTTGGGTCGATATAGTCCCATGAACCATCGGCGAGTGGCTTGCCGATAGGATCGACGAATGGACCTACTGGTGTCTTGCCCACTGCTACACCGATTGCCATTGTGCCTGAATTCTTGCAATGGAGAGGTACGTAGAAATAGAACTTGCCGTTGCGCTCAATGCACTGAGGAGCCCATGCGCGGTCGTCGCCCCAAGAGAAGGATTCGATGGCGAGAGGAGAGCCGTGGTCGCGCCAATTGACCATGTCGGCAGTGGAATAGATACGCCACTCCTGCATCCAGAAGAAATCGGCATTGTCTTCATCATGTCCAGTATAGACATAGAGACGATCGTTGTGTACCATAGGTGCAGGGTCGGTTGTGAACCATGTCTGCACAAAAGGATTCTGTGCCCCAGCTCCGAGAGCCGAGCACAGAAGAAGTGAGGAAAGGATAGATTTTAGTTTCATATTAAGTCCCCTCTAACTCCCCAAGGGGGGGAGGACGCCATGCGGGGTGTTTGCGTCATGTTTTTGTTGTCGCCACAAAGGTACGACAAAAATCACAAACACTGCTTGACTAAATGTATCAACTATTATAGGATATGAAACAAATGGGGATCAAATATATCTAAATCGACGCTAATAGCACTCTTTGACAGGGTTGTATGCTGCAACTACGCCATATCCTCCTGTCACGTTGGTATAGGTGCGGTAGGCAAAGGCTATTCCGTACTGTGCGAAATTGTTGTCGTCATAATCTGCCCATGATTTCATATACTGATACAACTCCTTCGACAGATGATTGAACTGGAGTTCATGCTTCACCATTTCATTGTTGGAGGAAAAGTAATTGGCGTGCATATTGCATACGCTATTGCTGAACTGCTTGTCGGTGAAGAAATAGTGTATGGCATTCTCTGGATTGCTACTTGATAGCGAATACTCTCTAAGCATGGAATCTGTGGATGGCTTTATCTGCAAGTAACAATCGCTACTATAGCCCGGAATGTCAGTATCAAGGTACCAGCGCTTTAATGCAAAGGAATAATAATCCTCTTGTGGGGAGGCATCGTCGAAGGAAAACAGCAGCATACTCATTGCGCTATTGTCGTAGTATGACACTTCTTCTCTGACATTCCTAACGCTAACCTTCTCAGGAATCACAGTTGAAGCGCTTGCTTTCTGGAAGCCATCTGCATTGACCTCTATTGCAATCTTGTCGCCAGCCGAATGCTTGCCTGTGGCAACGTAGCGGTAGTGCTTGCAAACGGAAGAAGACGCAGGATAGAAGTATGCATTATTGTCACCTTCACCCAAGAAGGACACGCTGTCTGCCACTCCATTGACAAGGCACTGCACACTGCAGATATTCAACTCTTTCATTTCGTTCAAAGAAGGATTGCTTGCAGAAATGTCAATGATAATAGTGTCGCTTGTGGTTGGGAAAGCGTAGAGCACCATCTTGCTGTCTCGCTTCAGGGAGTCAACATTGTAGTAATCTTCATATTCCTCACATGAGGTTATGGCTGAGATAAGCAATATAGCAAATAATATATTTCGCATGATTTGTCAGAATTTAAGAGTGTAACTGAAAGATGGAAGAATGAAAGGTATCTTGCGGCAACGAATGAATGCAGAGACTTTATCATACGACATGAGTGGATATGCTTCTATGGTGTATTTGCTGCCATACACGTTGTAGATGCTCAGATTCCATATACGCTCATGCCCCTTCTTTGTCGTGCTTCGGAAGTCGAATCCCATATCGAGGTGATGAAATGAGGGAAGGCTGTAATTGTTTGGCTCATCGTAAACAGGATAGCGTCCGAAGCCTGTACCGTAATTTGGCGAAAGTATATCAATATACTGAGTTGGCAAACTCATCCAGTTGCCTGAGCGGTATGTCCAGCTGGCAAAAGCACTAACCTTCTTTGAGATTGCATATCTGCCCTCAAGATAGATCTTATGGCGGTTGTCGGCAAAGTCGTGAAACCAATTATCCGACAGTTCATCAAACTTCCTCATGCTCCACGATAGGGTGTAGGATGCCTTGAGCTTCAACCTCTCAGTTCTGTAGTCTGCATCAAGGGTGAATCCATACGATCTGCCTTTGCCAGCAGTCATATTATCTTCCCAATCGTTTGCAGCAGGGAAATAGCCCATCCAGTTCTGGCACATGAGCAGATTGCTGCTGGTTTTGTAGAATCCTTCTGCTGACAGAGACAGGTTCTTGGCAGGCTGAAGATAGAAGCCCAATGTGTATTGCGTTGCACGTACAGGACGGAAGCTTTGAGTAGAAGGCACCCAAAAGTCGTTCGGCAGATCGAGATAGGTGCTTGACACTTTATGCATGTATTGCGTCATCTGAGTGGCAGAAGCCTTCAGCGCGGCAAAGTCGGAGAATTTCCATCTCAACGAAAGGCGAGGCTCCAAGGAACCGTATGTCTTGCTATCCACATTATAAATGCTGCCATTCAAGCCATAATCAGCACTCAATCTATCATTAATCTTCCATTCGTCTTCAGCAAAGAGAGTTACCTCATTTGATGAGATTCTTTCTATGTCGCTATAATGCTTGGAAGATTCATTCTTCTCGTAGATGTGATGAATGTCTGAGTTCATCTTTGCGCTGAAAGCATGATTGATGAAGTGTGCGCCAAAATGCAATGCATGATTGTTGCCAACACTCCATGTGGCATTGCTCTTAAAGCCAAAATCTGTGAGATGGGTGTTATGGTTTTCGCTGTAATCGTTCAATGTGGAAACACCATTCTCATTGCCTGTGTTGTTGTCATACGACTCTTTTCTTGCCCTGAAAGCGTTGAGGTAGGCTGAGGTTTCAAGAGTGAGCTTTGTGGTTGGAGCATATTTCCAGTTGAGGGCGAACACATAGTTTTTATCTCTGCATGTACTATTGCTCTCACTCAGCACATCGTGATAATCCTGCTTCGTTTTAGAGCCAAATCCTTCGCCTCCTGCATAGATAGTTCCACTAAGCACGTTGTTGGGAGAGAAGCGATGCACTACCTTTGCATTGAAGTCGTACAGATCGAAGTTGGGATAGGATGTGCTATTGTCGCCGCTAAGTCCTGAGATTGCATTTATGGTTTTAAGAAATAAGTCTGCCCACGTGCGATGCAAGCCAACACAGAATGTCGTCTTGTCTTTAGCAAGCGGTCCTTCAAGCATGAATCGTCCATCGGTCAAGCCGATGCTGAAGCTACCCTTTACTTTATTCATATTGCCATCGCGAAGTGCGATGTCTGTGACCGACGATGCTCTGCCTGAAAATCGTGCAGGGAATGCACTCTTGTAGAACGACACACTATCGATGATGTCAGTATTGAATGCCGATAAAATGCCTGCACCATGTGTAGATTGATAGAGTGGTACGCCATCGACAAGAAAGAGGTTTTCGTCGGCTCCACCACCATTCACATGCATTTGTGACAAGAGCTCAACACCTCCTGTTACTCCTGATTGTCGCTGAAGAGTCTTGATGAGGTCGGGGGAACTGAGGAGGGAAAACTCGCTGTGAAGATCTTTTGGAGTGAGCGACACAAAGCCTGTTTGAGTTGTCTCTAATGGAAGGAACACCTGCCCCTCAACAGTCACTTCTTTCAACTCAACGCTCTTCGCTTCACTATCTACAACTTGTGAGTGCATCTTTTTCTTCTTCTGATGAAGCAGGATGTTCTTTCCACGTTTCTTGAACTCTATATCTGTGTTCCCAAACAACATGCGCAGGTAGGCGAGCAGTTGCTTGTCTGTATGTGCCAACGCCTTGTACTCAATGTCCACATCAAGATCGGAGTCATACACAAAATGCACTCCATACTCTGCTTGCAATCGTTCCATCTCCTGCAGCAACGTGGTGTGTTGTGCTTTTGAGGAGATGCAGAACGCACTCAACAATACAAATAACAATGTCTTTCTCATTTTTTCTTAATGTCTATATCTATTGTTTTTTCAAGAATATCAATCATCTCATCAAGACTGGAAGCCTCTAACTCTCCGCTCACGCACTTGGTGGTGTCGCTGGCAACGAGCATCACGCCATAATAGTCAGAAAGGTCTTTCAGCACATTGTTCACAGGCATCTTGTCGTAGTAGAACACCTTTGCGCTGTCTGCTTTCTTTTCCTGTAGAGGCATGACGTTTTGCGATTCGTGCATTTCATATTTATACATCCACCACACACCGCCAAGAGCAATGCTTGCAACAAGCAACACTGATGCTGCCACTGCATATCGCCTCCAATCCGAGTGCAGCCTTTTGCCTTTGCGCTGCTGAACCTTTTTCCAGGCAACATACTTGTTCAGTCTGCCTTCCTTGTAATGCTTTGCGACAAACTGCAGTTCGTCTTCATTTACATGTTTCATTGTGACTATGATTTGATTAAAGGTAAGTATTTTCTGAGTACGCTGTATGCTTTGCTGATGTGAGCCTCAACGGTCTTCACTGATATGCTAAGCGCATCAGCTATCTCAGAGTATTTCATGCCGTCTTGCTTGCTCATCAGGAACACTCGTCTGCAAGACATAGGCAAGCCGTCAATCACATGCCATATCTCTGCTTCTTTCTCACACATTGCCACTGTGTCCTCATCGTCTGCAGCAACGTCATCAATCTCATCCATGTCCATCGTCTCTACTTGCTTCTTCACTCGATCCAAGCAAGCATTCCTGACCATCATGTAAATATAGCTTCGTGGATGGTCTGGCACCCAACCTTCTTCAGCCTTGCTGACAAATTCGGCAAAGCAATCCATCACTATGTCTTCTGCCTCGTCAATATCACCCACGATATGAGTAGCAAACAGACACAGAGCATCGTAGTGCTGATTGAAAAAGTGCTTTATGTCAAACTTCTTGTTGTTATGCATTTCCAATGTCTTTTTATCCTATGACTGATTTATAGACAAAAACCCTAATATGAAAATGGAAAAACTTGTATCAAAGCCATAAAAAAGCTGCTTGCACAAAAAATACAAGCAGCTTTTCATATTTATTTTGATTCCCGCAATATTATAATTGAGGAACGTGGGGATAGTCTTACTTCACAATCATCTTCAATGTTGCGCCGTTGCTCATCTTCACGAGGTTGATGCCCTTCTGTGGAGCAGAGAGGCGAGCGCCATTGATTGAGTAGTAAGCAACTGGAGTGGCAGTCTCAACGATGCGGTCAGCTTCCTCTACACGCTCAATGCTTGTGCCGAGCTGGTTGCCTGCGCCGTAGTAGTAGAGGTTCCATTCGCCAACTACTGTGTAGTCGTTAGAGCCGATTGTCTCAGGGAGACAGAGACCGATAGTAACTTTGCCATCATTGCCTACATAGAACTTGAGGCTGTTGAGGAAGAGACCTGCCTCGTAGCAAGCAGCAGATGCGCCTGTGCCGTCAGGAACTGTGATGCCATTGATCACCTTTGTGCCGATGCCCTCTGGGAGAGTTACGCCCTGAGAACCCTCAGAAAGGTTCATGATGCTTGTTGCATAGTTCTCGTCAGCAGTGTTTGCATAGAGCTTCATGAGGTGAGTGTCCTTGCCTGCAAGGATGTTTGCCTCTTCTTCCTCGTAGCTGCCTGCGCGGTAGTAAGTATGAACCGTTACTTCGTATGTACCTTCTGGAAGACCAGCGAGATCCTGATGGAGGTCGAATGTGCCCTTGTTGAATGAGCAAGTGTAGCTCTTGTAGCCATTCAGAGCGCCTTCTACTGACCAACCGTCGATACGCTTCTCATCCTTGCTGCCCTTGGCTGGGTCGAATGTGCGATTGACGATGAGTGAAGAAACGTCAGACTTCTCTGCCTGTGCGTTGTCGCCATAATAGTAGAGATGCCATGGACCGACCACAGTGTAGTCGTTAGAACCAATAGTCTCAGGGAGCTTAAGACCGATTGTTGCCTTGCCGTCCTCGCCTACAGTGAATGAGAGCTCGTTGAGGAAGAGACCTGCCTCGTAGCAAGCAACAGATGCGCCTGTGCCGTCAGGAACTGTGATGCCATTGACAACCTTTGTGCCGATGCCTTCTGGGAGAGTGACATCCTTAGAGCCTTCTGAAAGGTTCATGATGTTTGTCTCGTAGTTGTCAACAGATGTGTTAGCATAGAACTTCATGAGGTGAGTGTCCTTGCCTGCAAGGATGTTTGCCTCTTCTTCCTCGTAGCTGCCTGCGCGGTAGTAAGTGTTTACAGTAACCTTGTAGTTGCCCTTTGGAAGACCAGCGAGATCCTGATGGAGGTCGAATGCGCCCTTGTTGAATGAACAAGAGTAGCTCTTGTAGCCATTCAAAGCACCTTCTACTGACCAACCGTCAATGCGCTTCTCATCCTTGCTGCCCTTAGCTGGGTCGAAGTTGTTGTTGACGATAAGGTTTGTGAGATCCTGCACGCTTGGAGCAGAGTCGCCCATGTACAAGAGGTTCCATGCGCCAACAACTGTGTAGTCGTTAGTGCCGATTGTCTCAGGGAGCTTAAGGCCGATTGTTGCCTTGCCATCCTCGCCTACAGTGAATGTGAGCTCGTTGAGGAAGAGACCTGCCTCGTAGCAAGCAACAGATGCGCCTGTGCCGTCAGGAACAACGATGCCGTTGATTTCCTTAGTACCAATGCCCTCTGGGAGAGTTACGCCCTGAGAACCCTCAGAGAGGTTCATGACGTTTGTCTCGAAGTTGTCGTCAGCAGTGTTTGCATAAAGCTTCATGAGGTGAGTGTCCTTGCCAGCAAGGATGTTTGCGCCTTCTTCCTCATAGCTGCCTGCACGGTAGTATGTGTGAACTGTAACCTTATACTTGCCCTTTGGAAGACCAGCGAGATCCTGATGGAGGTCGAATGTGCCCTTGTTGAATGAGCAAGAGTAGCTCTTGTAGCCATTCAGTGCACCTTCTACTGACCAACCGTCGATGCGCTTCTCATCCTTGCTGCCCTTGGCTGGGTCGAAGTTGTTGTTGACGATTGCTGCAGTCATGTCAACTGGGTTATCCTCTGATGCCTGAATCTTGCCAAGCTTGACAGCTACAGCCTGAGCATTGACATCCTCGATTGCCTTAGCGATAGCCTCATTGTCGTATGACTTAGATGCATAGCCAGCCTTTGCGTCAGCAAGAACTTCCTGTGCTGTTGCAACAACCATTGCGTCTGCATTAGGATTGTTTTCGATAGCCTCCTCAAGACCTGCGATTGCAACATTGAGGTTTGAATAGAGAGTAGTGCTCTCGTTCACGCCGTCGATAGCGAACTTGAGAGCCTTGAGTGCGTTGTAAGCCTCGCTGCCATCCTCTGCAGCATTTGCCTTCTCTACAGCAGATACGAGAGCTGTGCTTTCATTTGTGCCGCAGTAGTTTTCGCTGAGTGCCTTTGCCTGCTCTGTGAGGACAGCTGTCATAGACTTGCATGCCTCTTCGTTCTTAGCGCGGAAGATGAGCGATACGCCACCTGCCCAAAGAATGCCCTGCTCGTGTGTGCGGAGACGGTTTGCGATACCAATCTTCATTGTGCCGTCTGTAACAAGACCATAAACCTTGACAGGATATGTGCCTGCAGCGAACTGTGCAGCAGCGTCCTCAGACGATGTGATAGGAGCATCTTCTGGATCTACAGGAATCTTTGTGTCGAAGTCGTTGATGTAAGCGTATGTCTGACGAATCTCTGCATCGTTAGCATCGCCTGGATGATAAACTGCCTGAAGATTCATCTCGTAGATACCATTCTGAAGACCTGAGAGCTGCTGATAAACGTCAGCAACGCGACCCCATGCCTGGAACACACGGAAGTCCTCTGTGCCTACAGGCCATTCAATGCCCTGTGCTGCATTCCAGCCGCCAGCTTCTGTGAAGTTAGGGTTCTTGAGGAGCTCTGTGCAATCGTCGCCGTCCTTCATGCCTGCTGCCATAGCATCATTGAGGAGCTTGTTGATGTAGGCGATTTCTGCTTCAATCTGTGCTGTTTCGAGAGTGCCGTTCTCAAGAATGCAAACAGCACCGCCATTGCCGTTATAGTCTTCTGCCTCGTCAGAGCCGAGGTAGTCGCTAAGAATATCAATTTCCTCACCTTGAGATGTGGCAGTAGTGAGCCATTCGTTGGCTTCATCTACCTTAGCATAGTATGTGCCGTATGCATCGATGCTTGGTGCGAGAGCAGTGCATGCTGCCTCGAATGCATCGATTGCCTTTGCCATTTCTGTAGGGTCTTTTGCTGCAAGAAGGTCAGCCTTTGCTGTCTTGTATGCGTCGTAGAGCGACTTCTGGCAGTATGCACCTTCTTCGACGATTGACTCGAAGTCAGGATAGTTTGCAAGTGCTTGCTCAGACACGAGAAGATATGACTCTGCTGCTGTGCCAATGTACTCGAGCTTCACGTTGTCGAGACCTACCCAGTTTGTAACACCTGCGTCAACGAGAAGACCGAACTCAATGTCCTGTGTCTCCTGAAGGAATGTGTAAACATCGTATGAGTTTGCTGCGTCAATCTGTGTAGATGACACTGGAGCCTTGCCCTTGTCAGCAAAGAGTGTTGCACCTGTGCCGCTTGATGTGTAAGCAAGAGCTGTGAGGTGGTAAACACCTGCTGGAACTGCTTTTGCTGTAGTATATATCTTTCCGCCCAAGCTGAAGTTGCTTGGATGCCAGTTCTCGTAGTGAATGCCTGTTACTGCATGATCTGCTGCTGCATTGCCATTATCTGCACCCTTGTTCTGAGCTGACACGGTTGATGCCCATGCGCTGATGTCCTTGTTCTCGAAGTCGAAGAATGCAACTGTGTAAGGATTGTCCTTTGTTGCTGCTGCGAAACCAGCGTTCTTGATTGCCTCGTCGAGAGTTGCCTTTGCTGCTGAGAGTTCAGCGGCTGTGCTGCTTGTGTTGCCATACACAGCCTGTGCTGCAGATGTGTCAACGCCTGCTGCCTTTGCCTTCTCGATTGACTCGCCAAGTGCTACGGCAGCCTCGTACTGTGCGTTGGCAGTGATGTATGCTTCGTAGTTGGCAGGAGTGACGAAATACCAGATGAGCTGGAAGCTTGACACGTTGTCAGGATATTCGTCAGGAGCGCACACATAGAGGCGTGTGTCGTTCTTGTCGCCAATGCCACCGATGTAGGCGCCAGGGAAACCGGCAGGATTGTACTCATTGTTCTCTACAGAGAGGCCAATCTTGTAAGTGCCGTCGCCCTGTGGTTCGAATGTGTACTGATTGTTGTTTTTGCCTTCTTTGGTATTGTCCACGTAGATTGCCTCAGGACCATCGATGAACATGTAGCCAATCTGGTTTGCCATGCCACCCTGAAGGACGTAGTTTGTAATGTAGTAAGATCCATCGGATACACCGTTCTCGATGTAAACCTTATGACCTAACGTAGAACTGTAGCTTGCTCGTGTGTTCCACTCGTTAGCACCAAGCAAGAAACCTCCCGCATCTTTGTTGTAGAGATACAGCTCAGTGCCTACAGACATTGGCTCAACAGCAGGAGCTGCTGGCTTTGTCCATTGGGCAAATGAAGCCACACTCGCAAACAGCGATGCAACAAATAAAAGGAATTTGTTCATTGTGTAGATAGATTTGGTTAATTAATTATTATTAAGTATATATGCACTTCTGTTTTTTTGAACGTAAGTGCAAATATATCATTTTTTATTTTATCTTTCCAAGACTTTAATCTTTTTTGTTTAAAAAGTCTTCGTTTTTAAATGGTTTTCATTTATCTTTGCAAAAAATAACTCAAAAACTGATGATTTTCAATTATGACGTAATTGTGGTGGGAGCAGGTCACGCAGGAAGCGAAGCTGCTGCCGCTGCTGCAAATCTTGGTGCAAAGACGTGTCTCATCACCATGGACATGAACAAGATTGCGCAGATGTCGTGCAACCCTGCCATTGGCGGAATAGCTAAAGGACAGATTGTGCGAGAGATAGATGCTTTAGGTGGGCAAACGGGCATTGTAACAGACCGTTGTTGCCTGCAATTCAGAATGTTAAACCTTTCCAAGGGACCTGCCGTTTGGAGTCCTCGCGCTCAATGCGACAGAGCTAAATTCATCTGGGCATGGAGAGAAATACTGGAAAATACACCGAATCTCAACATTTGGCAAGATCAGGTCAAAGAACTTATTGTTGAAGATCAGCAAGATAGCAACGAAAAGAAAGTCGTTGGTGTGAAGACATACTATGGTGCAGAGTTTCATGCCAAGTGTGTCATCATCACCGCTGGCACATTCCTCAATGGTCTCATGCACATAGGCAGAGTGCAGCTGCAAGGCGGACGCTGCTCTGAGCCTGCTGCATTGGAACTGACGGAGTCTATCACCAAGCATGGCATTCGTTCTGCAAGAATGAAAACAGGAACGCCTGTTCGCATTGACAAACGTTCTGTGGATTTCTCCCTGATGGAGCGTCAAGATGGCGACACCGATTTCCACAAGTTCTCGTACCTCACAGCAACAGAACCAGACGAAACTTCTTCTGAGAAAAAAAACACACCTCTGCACCGTCTTCCATGCTGGATCACATACACCAACAAGGAAGTGCATGACACTCTCCGCTCTGGCTTTGCCGACTCACCACTCTACAATGGCCAGATCCAAAGTATCGGACCTCGATACTGCCCAAGCATTGAGACCAAGCTTCACACCTTCCCCGACAAGGATGAGCACATGCTTTTCCTCGAACCTGAGGGCGAGACAACAAATGAGATGTACCTGAATGGCTTCTCTTCATCTCTGCCGCTGGATGTTCAGCTCAATGCTCTTCGCAAGATTCCAGCATTCCGCAATTTGGAAATATACAGACCTGGCTATGCTATAGAATATGATTTCTTTGATCCTACTCAGCTCACTCACTCTCTCGAATCGAAGATCATTGATGGTCTCTTCTTCGCAGGACAAGTGAATGGAACGACTGGATATGAGGAGGCAGCAGGTCAAGGTATCATTGCAGGCATAAATGCTGCTCTGAAAATACAAGACGCAGAACCATTCGTGCTCAACCGCAATGAAGCTTACATCGGAGTGCTGATTGACGACCTTGTGACGAAAGGAGTGGACGAGCCGTACCGCATGTTCACTTCGCGCGCCGAATACAGAATCTTGCTTAGGCAGGATGACGCCGACATGCGACTCACGGAACGAAGCCATGCTATTGGTCTGGCTTCGGACGACAGATACAATGCTATGATGGATAAGAAAAGAAAGATAGAAGAGATTACAAGCTTTGCTGCTTCGTTCTCTCTGAAACCGTCCATCATCAATCCTTCGCTTGAAGAACTTGGCACTACCCCACTCCATCAAGGCATAAAACTGGAAGAGCTTCTTTCACGTCCGCAAATCACAATCAATAATATTCTTCCTTACATTGTTCCTTTTCAGAAAGAAATTGAGAGAATCATTGGTGAGGACTCAAGAAGAGAAGAAATAATTGAAGCGGCAGAGATTCAGATTAAATATAAAGGCTACATCTACCGCGAGAACCTGATGGCCGAGAAAATGATTCGCTTGGAGAATATTAAGATCAAAGGTAAATTCAATTACTCAGAGCTAAAGCATATTTCCATTGAGGCTCGACAGAAACTTGAAGCGATTCAGCCAACAACTCTCGCACAAGCATCCCGCATCCCAGGAGTGTCACCTTCCGACATCAATGTACTGATGGTACTGCTTGGTCGTTAGAGCACCGCTCTGTTTCACGTGAAACATTCTTTTCCTTTTCACACAATAATCAAATGATTACAAAAAACAAACTAAACAAACAATACAATCATGAATAATCAATATCTTATGGATCACTTACGCTGCATCCCTGATTTCCCACAGAAAGGCATCAACTTCCGCGATGTAACCACACTTTTCAAAGATGCAAAGGCACTTGAAGTGATGGAGAATGAGATGTACGAACTATATAAAGACAAGGGCATCACTAAGGTGGTAGGTATCGAGTCACGCGGCTTCATAATGGGCAGTTGCCTTGCTCGCCGACTCAATGCAGGACTCGTCATGTGTCGCAAACCAGGTAAACTGCCAGCAGACACAATCAAAGAAACGTATAACAAGGAATACGGCACTGACACAATAGAAATTCATGCCGACTCCATCGATGAAAATGATGTAGTGCTAATCCACGATGACCTACTTGCAACGGGAGGAACAATCAAAGCGGCATGGAACTTAGTAAAGAAATTCAACCCAAAGAAGTGCTACATGAACTTCATCATCGAGATCCGCGATGAAGGGCTAAAAGGAAGAGAGTTCATTGGCGACGAAATCGAAGTTACTACGCTTCTCACACTGTAGCATTCGTTAAACACAAAAAGATTACCTACTGATTTAATGCAAGTTACAGATAAATTGTTTCACGTGGAACAATTCAGCTAATTAAAGTAACGCTCTAATTGCAATGACAAAGGACGAGGAAAGATTAAAGAGACTGAAGGTTATTGTCAATAGCCTAAAGGAACAGCCTGGCTGCTATCAGTACATTGATGCGGCTGGGAAGGTAATCTATGTAGGAAAGGCTAAGAACTTGAAACGTCGAGTAAGCTCTTACTTCAACAACAGTCCTAAGAATCGTAAGACTCAGATTCTCGTAAGCAAGATTCAAAACATAAAACACATCTACGTTCCTACCGATGAAGACGCACTTCTTCTTGAGAACAACTTGATAAAGGAGCACCAACCATTCTATAATATTCTCTTGAAAGATGGAAAAACATATCCATCTGTTTGCGTATCCAACGAGTATTTCCCTAAGGTATTTAAGACAAGGAAAATCATAAAAGGTGCAGGTACTTACTATGGACCTTTCAGTCATCAAGGAACTCTGAATGCAATGTTAGAGCTTATTGACAAACTATACAATGTTCGCCTATGCAATACTATTATCACCCCAGACAAGGTTGCAGAGGGCAAATATAAAGAGTGCATGTACTATCATGTGAAGAAGTGCAAAGCACCTTGCATAGGTCTTCAGAGCAGAGAAGAATACCTGAAACAGATTGATGAAATCAAGGATATTCTGAGCGGAAACACAAGAAACCTTTGCAAGAAACTGTGGGAGGAAATGCAGTCTTTAGCAGAAAAGGAAAAATTTCTTGAAGCAGAAGAAAGCAAAAACAAGTATCTTCTTGCAAAGGATTTTGATGATAAAAGTCGCGTAATAACAAGCACGAATCAGAACATAGATGTGTTCAGCATCGAGGATGACGAGAAGAATGCATACGTTAATTATATGCATGTTGTAAACGGTTGCATCAATCAAGCTTTCACGTTTGAATACAAAAAACAGTTGGAAGAATCGAAGGAAGACATACTTGCTCTTGCAATTGTCGAGATGAGGGATCGATACAAAAGCACGTCGAAAGAGATTGTAGTTCCATTTGAATTGGACATTAAATTATCTAACGCAGAGTTCGTAATTCCCATGGCTGGTGACAAGAAAAAGCTTTTGTTTCTGTCAGAAACCAACGTAAGACAATATAGAATTGATGCTTTAAAGCAAGTCGACAAACTGAATCCTGATCAAAGAAACATAAATCTGCTGAAGGAACTGCAGCGTAAACTGAAACTGGAAAAACTTCCAATGAGGATTGAGTGTTTTGACAATTCAAATATCATGGGACAGGACGCTGTGGCTGGATGCGTGGTATTCATCGGTGCAAAAAAATCGAAGAACGACTATAGAAAATATAATATAAAAACTGTAGTTGGCCCTGATGACTACGCCTCAATGAGTGAGGTAGTGTATCGCAAATACTCACGAGCCATAAAAGAAGAGACTCCCCTACCCGACCTCATCATCACCGATGGCGGCAAAGGACAAATGGAGGTTGTGAGAAAGGTCATAGAAGACGAACTGCACCTCGATATTCCAATAGCTGGTTTGGCAAAGGATGACCGCCACCGCACCAACGAACTTTTATTTGGCTTTCCGCAGAAGGTAGTAAGCATTGAAATGGACAGCCCTCTGTTCAAGCTCCTTACAAACATCCAGGACGAAGTACACAGATTTGCGATCACGTTCCACCGCGACAAAAGAGCCAAGCATACAAAGGAATCAGAGCTTGACAGCATAAAAGGCATTGGCGAAGCTACTAAGACATTGTTACTCAAGCAGTTCAAGAGTGTAAAGAGGATTAAAGAGACTGATTATGAAGAACTTGCAAAGGTTGTTGGTCCTGCGAAAGCAAAACTGATTGCAGAAACATTTCATAATTCATAAAAATACTAAATTTAGCAAAACATAAATATGAGAGCAGTAATACAAAGAGTGGCACACGCATCTGTGACCATCGAAGGACAGGTGAAATCAGCTATCCAAAAGGGCTACTTGGTTCTTTTGGGTTGCGAGAACGCTGACAACGAAGAAGACATACAGTGGTTGGCAAAGAAGATATGCGGTTTGCGAGTGTTTAACGACGAGAACGGAGTGATGAATAAGTCCATCATGGATGTTGACGGAGAAGTGCTTGTTGTGAGCCAATTCACACTTTGGGCAAGCTACAAGAAAGGCAATAGACCTTCGTATCTAAGGGCGGGAAGTCACGATATCACAATACCGCTTTACGAGCGCTTCTGTGCAGTTCTATCGGAGAATCTTGGCAAGGAAGTTGCTACAGGTGAGTTTGGTGCAGACATGAAGGTTGAGCTGCTCAATGATGGCCCTGTGACTATTTGCATAGATACTAAAAATAAAGAATAAGATATGGGCAATTACAATGACAACAAGTATGAGAAGGTGCTCAGCGAGTACAATCTCAATGTGGATGACGAGGCGGTGAAGCGCCAAGTTGAAATTCTGTTGAAGGAACATTTACAGGAGAATAACACGAAGGAAGTAAAGCAGTTCTTGTTTAACAGTGTGGAACTCACAACGTTAAAGACTACAGATAGTGAAGACAGCGTGTATAAGTTTGTGAACAAGGTAAACAAGTTCGATGATGAATACCCAGAGTTAGGTCATGTGGCTACTGTTTGCGTGTATCCTAATTTTGCTGCTATCTGTCATGAAACGCTTGAGAATGAAGAAGTTGAGATCGCTTGCGTATCAGGCAGTTTCCCCTCAAGCCAAACATTCATCGAGGTGAAGATTGCTGAAACAGCAATGGCAATAAAGGATGGTGCAACAGAGATTGATATCGTCATGCCTGTTGGTAAATTCCTTGCCAACGACTATGAAGGAGTGTATGACGAGATATCAGAACTCAAGGCTGTATGTGGCGAAAACAAGATGAAGGTGATATTAGAAACAGGATGCTTGAAGACAGGTGAAAACATCAAAAAAGCAGCCATTCTTGCTATGTATTCTGGCGCTGACTACATCAAGACATCAACAGGAAAGCTTGAGCCTGCAGCCACACCAGAGGCAGCATTCATGATGTGCCAGGCAATAAAGGAATATTACGACAAAACAGGCATACAGATTGGATTTAAGCCTGCTGGAGGTATGAAAACAGTGGAGGACGCACTCACCTACTACACTATCGTGAAAGAAGTGTTGGGCGAGAAATGGCTTACGAACAAGATGCTTCGCTTAGGAACAAGCTCGCTTGCAAATAAGCTGTTGAGCGATATTCTGGAAGAGGAGACCAAATTCTTTTAACCTGAATTATTTATAGTAATTCTTTCTTTTTTAAAAAACATGAATTATCATGTGTATAATCTAATCCAAAAGTGCACCACTTTCTAATTGAAAAGTGCACCACTTCTGATGTGGTTTCAAAGTTATCAAAAATAATCTGTTGGTGCAAGTAAATCGTAAAAAATCATTTGTTTTGCTGGTTAAATTTCTTTGTTTGTTTGAGTCTGTATGATTCTCCGTTCATGTTAATGAGATGAGCGTTGTGAGTCAGTCTGTCCACCATAGCTGCCACGAGGACTTTGTCCC
>JAZRYI010000035.1:0-59676 GCA_045600665.1 Bacteroidaceae bacterium | reverse complement strand
TTTCTTAGCCGTTGCTAATTTACAACTTTTCTCTCAAATTCCTGTTATTTTAATAGTTAAATAATTATAAATCAATGATATAAATTACCTCTATAAAGGGTGGGAAACTTTAGTTATAAATAATCCAAAATAATAACAATTCAATTACAAAAAAGAATTATGAAAAACAAAATTGTAGCAGGCATTCTTGGCATCCTCATCGGCGGCCTTGGTATTCACAGATTCTACATGGGACACATTCTCCCTGGTATTGTTTATCTTCTCTTCTGCTGGACAGGCATCCCAGGAATCCTCGGTCTCATTGAAGGCATTATCTACCTCATCGACGACGAAAGTAAATTCCAATCTCGCGTAGAAGAAAAGAAGTTCCTCTCTTTCTTGTAGAAACCATTTCGAGCTGTGCGGTTGAAAACACATTGACTACATCCGATTTATTCACGCTGCTTGAATACTCTTATTCGCACGGCATGACTAATCTTAATCGCACGGCTTGAATAACAGTATTCACAAGAAGCAAATAACAGCATGCAGTGAAACATTTTTAATGAATGATTGAACTGTAAAGAAAATCAAAACACTCGTCACAGACGCTTGTTAGTCAACTGAAACTCTGCACATTATCGGTGTGATGAGTGGTGATGAGTCAAAAAGCACTCGTCACACATCTAGCACCCTAATCTTCTTGCGTTTAAGTGGTACTTGTGATGAGTGACGAGTGTTTTGATAATTTCTTCCAGGGCAAGACAGTTAGAGATCCAACCGCACTCAAAGTCATGAGTGAATTGTGTGTGCCAATTTATCAATATTCAGGCTTCGTGCAGAAGCATCGACTATTTCTTTATACACACCACCCTTTTTGTAGAGCGCATCTGGCTCACCAAATTCCTCAACCCTGCCATCGCGAAGGGTGTAGATAATGTCGGAATCAATAATCTGTGATATTGAATGCGAAATAATTACCACAGTCCTGTCTTTCTTGATAGCATCAATAGATGCCTTGATCTGCTCTGTTGCAACCGCATCGAGCGATGCTGTAGGCTCGTCAAGGAAAATGATAGGCGGATTCTTCAAGAACATTCTTGCAATGGCAATGCGTTGCTGCTGACCGCCTGAGAGTGCTGTAGCTTGCGTGTCAAAGCCCTTTGGAAGTTTGACTATCTGGTCGTATATAAAGGCTTTCTTGGCTGCACTCTCTATTTCTTCTGTAGTGGCAGTTGGCTTTCCATAGGCAATATTCTCACGTATCGTACCATCGAAAATGTGATTTTTCTGCAATACTAATCCTATGTTGTCGCGAAGGAAGTGTGTATCGTATTCTTTCAGCTCCACTCCGTCAAGAAGGATTGAACCACAGTCGGGTTCGTAAAACTTGTCTAAGAGATTGACAATAGTTGATTTTCCTGCACCAGACAGACCTACAAAGGCTGTGATTTTATTGCTCTCAATCTTCATGTTGATGTTGTGAAGTGCCTTGGTGCCATTAGGATATGTGAAATCCACATTCTTGATCTCAAGCGTCCCCTGTATCTTTTCAGGCTTATAGGTTCCTGTTTGCTCAATCTCTCTATCTGCCTCAAGTATGTCGAAGAATCCTTCTGCATAGATAAGGGCATCATTGAGTTGGTCGAAAATGCGCTGAAGCTGAGTGATAGGCGCTGTGACATTGGCAAACAGCATGACGTGATACATACTCTTACCGATTGTCATGCCAGGGTATTCTATCAGCACAAGGTAGGCTGTGAGAATGATGATGAGAACCACGCCAATCTGGCGCACGAAGCTTTTCAGTCCGTCAAAATAGAAGGATGTCTTTCGGACAAGCATCTGATTGTCGGTGAATTTAGTTTGCAAATCCCACTGCTTGCCACTTTCGATCTCCTCTCGATTGAATGACTTGATGACATTGATGCTTTCAATGATGCTCATGATACCCTGACTCTTCATTTCGCGAAAGCCTCGCATGTTGCGTCGCCAACCCTGCAAACGCTTTGCCTGACGCATGGTGATGAAAATGTAAATAGGTACAATGAATAGCGCTGTGAGTCCCACCCACACATTTGCCAAGAACATCAGTATCAGAGCAAGTATTGCACTCGTGAAAAGAGGCAGAAGGTCAATGAAGAAGTTCTGCACAGTAGAAGAAAGGCTACCCACGCCTTGGTCGATTCGTGTCTGCAGCTTTCCCGTCTCATTGTCGTTTTGAGAAAAGAATGCCATTCGGTATGTGAGAATCCTGTCCACTACTGCCTGGGCAAGATCTTTAGACACAAAGATTCGCATTCTCTCACCAAAGTACTGCTGTGCGTAAGTGATGCCCGCAGCCAACACTTCCTTGCCCAAGAGTATAATGCTAATGATGGTGAGGATATTAGCCGCTTTGCTCCATTCGAACCCTTCTGGCTTGACGAGGGCATTTATAGCATCAACTGTGCGGTCGAGAACTACGGCATTAATCTGAGCAATGAGAGAGCCAACCAGCGTGAGGATCAATGTCAGGACGACAAGTTTTCTGTATGGCTTGACGTATGGATAGATTTTCTTCAGAAGATGGAATAGATTCATTTGTCTTATTTTAAATGTTTCTGTTTTAATGGAATAATAATGTATATATTTCTATATAACGTAGTGTTATTCTCCTATCAAAGCCAGGAATTCATCTTCTGACATAAGAGTAATACCGAGTTTATTAGCTTTTTCTAATTTTGACGGGCCCACGTTCTCGCCAGCAAGAATGAAGGAGGTTTTGGCAGAGATGCTGGATACATTCTTGCCGCCATTCTGTTCAATGATTGATTTGTATTCGTCTCGTGAATGGTGAGAAAACACACCAGATATGACTATACTCTTACCCTTAAGAAGATCAGTTTGCGATTGGAGCTGGTCAGAAGATAACTGCATTTGAACGCCATAGGTAGCTATTTTGTCAATTATTTGCAGGTTCTTCTCTTCATTGAAATACCCAATTATGCTTTCTGCTATTATAGCTCCAACACCATCAACTTCAAGAAGCTGTTCGAGAGTGGCAGTTTTGAGAGCATCCATAGTTTTGAAATGACGGGCAAGAAGTTTGGCTGTGGTTTCACCGACAAAACGTATGCCAATTGCAAAAACAACTCGCTCGAATGGCACTTTCGTGGAGTTCTTCACAGCATCCACAATTTTTTGTGATGATTTCACACGGTTTCGATTATGTCCACAGATATCAGCAACAGTAAGGGTATATAGGTCGGATATGTCATGTATGAGCCCTCGTTTGAAGAAATCATCAACTGTTTCTGGGCCAAGGGAATCAATGTTCATCGCCTTGCGAGAAATGAAATGTTCGATCCTACCCTTGATTTGTGGTGGGCAAGAAATATCGTTAGGGCAATAATGAGCAGCTTCACCATCGTAGCGAACAAGCAAAGAACCACACTCCGGACAGTTTTTTATAAACTCAACTGGCTTCATGCCAGGAGTACGCTGATCTTTATCAACACCAACAACCTTCGGTATAATTTCGCCCCCCTTCTCCACATAAACCATGTCTCCTATATGAAGATCTAATTCATTAATAATATCGGCATTATGTAGCGAAGCTCGCTTCACTATCGTGCCTGCAAGAAGCACTGCATCCATATTGGCAACAGGAGTTATGGCTCCTGTACGACCAACCTGGTAAGTCACCTCATTCAGTCGAGTGCATACACGCTCTGCCTTAAACTTGTAGGCGATTGCCCAACGCGGACTCTTGGCTGTGTAGCCCAAATGCCGCTGCTGACGAAGAGAATTCACTTTCAGCACGATTCCGTCAGTAGCAACAGGCAGGTTCTTGCGCTCCTTGTCCCAATAGTTGATGAAATCGAGTATTTCCTCAACAGAGTGACACTTCTTCATACCATTGGATATCTTGAATCCCCATTCTGATGCCCTCTGCAGATTCTCGAAATGAGAGCCATCTTGTCCAATTTCTTCGCCCAAAAGGTAGTATAAGTATGCATCCAGACCTCGCTGAGCGACAACTCGCGAACTCTGCGACTTCAATGTGCCAGAAGCTGCATTGCGAGGATTTGCAAATAGTGGCTCATCAGCCTTTGCTCGCTCTTCGTTCAACTTGTCGAACGAGTTCCAAGGAAGTAATATCTCACCACGAATCTCAAACTCATGTGGATAGCCACTGCCTTCTCTCAACTTGAGCGGAATGGTCTTGATTGTGCGAACATTGGCAGTGACATCGTCGCCACGCACACCATCACCTCGAGTGACAGCTTGTGTGAGAACGCCATCAACATACGTAAGCGAAATGCTAAGACCATCATACTTCATCTCTGCACATATCTCAAACTCTTCACCTTCAAGACCAACCTTCACCCTATCATAGAAGTCGCGAACATCCTGCTCGTTGTAAGTGTTAGCCAATGATAACATCGGATACTTGTGAGGTACAGACTTGAATGATTGGTTCAAGTCACTACCCACGCGCTGAGTTGGCGAATTTGGATCAGCATACTGTGGATAGAATGTCTCTAAATCTTGGAGTTTGTACATAAGCTGATCAAAATCGTAGTCAGAGATAGTAGGCTGACTTAGCACATAATAGTTGTAGTTGTGCTGTTCAAGTTCTTTGCGTAGTTTTTCTATTTCTTCCTTAGGAGTCATCTGTGATAATAATTTAATTATGATCGTTTTTTTATTTCATGCAAAAATATGAATAAAAAAACACTTCCCAAAGAAATGAGAAGTGTTTTTATATTTAGGTATGAAAAAAACTCATTAGATGAGAGGCATGCCAGCAGCTTCACATTCTGCACGCATCTCTTCAGGCCAGATACTTGCCTGAATCTCGCCGATATGAGCTTTATGGAGCAGAACCATGCATAGACGACTTTGACCGATTCCGCCACCAATAGAAAGAGGCAACTCGTCAGCAAGCAATTTCTTGTGGAAATAAAGTTCTTTGCGTCCCATCTGGTTCTCAAGCTCCAGCTGTCGAAGCAGCGACTCCTTATTCACACGTATGCCCATAGAAGAAAGCTCAAATCCACGATTTAGTATAGGATACCAAATCATTATATCGCCATTCAATCCAAGGAAACCATCCTCGTTAGGAGTTGACCAGTCGTCATAGTCAGGAGCACGTCCATCATGCTTTTCTCCATTAGAGAGTTTACTGCCAATGCCCATGATGAATACAGCACCATACTTCTTACAGATTGCATCCTCACGCTCTTTTGGTGAAAGATCAGGGTACATCTGTAAAAGTTCTTCGGAATGAATGAAATGTATCTCTTCTGGAAGGAAAGGTTCTATGTCTGGATATGTTTCGCAGACCAAGTATTCCGTGCGACGGATAGCAGAATAGATACAGCGAACTATTTTCTTAAGGAATTCTATGTTTCTATCTTCTGCCTTGATTGTGCGACACCAATCCCACTGATCAACATAGAGGCTATGAAGATTGTCAAGCTCCTCGTCTCCACGTATAGCGTTCATATCTGTGTACAATCCGTATCCTGGCTTTATGCCGTACTCGCCCAGCATCATTCTCTTCCACTTTGCAAGTGAATGCACCACTTCAGCCACTTGATCGTTCATGTCCTTGATAGGGAAAGAAACAGGGCGCTCAACGCCATTGAGGTCATCATTGAGTCCGAGTCCACGAAGCACGAAAAGAGGGGCTGTGACACGGCGCAAGCGGAGAGCCGTAGAGAGATTAGCCTGGAAGAACTCCTTGATCTGCTTAATGCCTTGTTCTGTTTGTGTTGGATTGAGGATCTGTTTATATCCTTCAACCTTTATAAGCTTGCTCATTTTTTGTATGATGTAATTTGTTTTATTTCACTTATTGTTGAAAAATGTTTGGCAAAGGTACAACTTATTTTCATTTCAACAAACAAAACAAGAAAAAATAATTGCAAAATGTAAGAAAAAGTCCACATTCATCTTACATTTTGTATAAAAACATGCCACATTAAGTAACATTTATACAAAACAGCAGATATATACTTGATATGAGAATATGTGTAAAAAAGAAAGTCACACTACGAAAGAACACAAAAAAAGGATGTACAATAAAATACATCCTTTATATAATAAATAATGTGAAATGTGTTAGTCTTCTGGATAGCCTTTGTTGATTGCAGTGAGAGCATTGAGGGTCTTAGGGAAGCCGATATATGGGAGCATGCCTGTGAGGACTGCAACCATCTCTGTTTTGCTAATCTCCATATTCTTGCAGCCGAAAGCATGGCTCTCGAGTTGAGGCTGAGCAACACCCATTGAGGCAAGAAGGCAGAATGTGACAAGCTCACGGTGCTGCATGTCGATGCCATGGCGTGTGTAAAAGTCGCCAAAGCAATAGCTTTCGAGGAATTCCACAATGTGCTCCTGACCCTTTGGAGCATTGTTTTCCATCTCTTCTGCTGTGCCTGCACCAAATATACCATCAATCCATTCGCGACCTTTTTCGCGGCGATCAGCTGGGGTTGTTGTGCCTTGATCGTCGAGTGGGAGCTTGATGTCGTTGTCTTCGAAAACTTCGTTCATCTCGAGAAGGAAGTCGATGACCTTAGAGAATCCTACATATGGCACTGCCTGATAGATGACTTCACGCACTTCGCGTGGCTTGATGCCTACATTGAGACAAGCGTCAACATAAACCTTGAATTCGCGCATTGCGTTGCAGCCGATAGTGGAAGCAAGAATACACATGACTCGGGTCTTCTCAAGCACTGGACCTTCTGTGAGTTTGAGTGCCTCATCGAATGCAAAATTGTCAAATATCTGTGTGAGTTCTGGATCGCTCTTCAAGGTATTGACTGAGTTGCGCTGTGAGAAAAGCTTGCGAATGTGCTGCTTCGCTTTGTCGTTTATTTTAGTATCTTTCATTTTGTATATGGTTATTTGATTGTTTCTTTTCGCAAAAGTAATGATTTTTTCTTAAAGAACTACAAGAAAACTTCTTTTTTCACTTTTTTTTGATGTTTTATATGCCTTTAATGCGTGTTTTCGTTCTTAAAGTGTATGTTTTAAGTGATATTTATACTATGAGAGAGTTTTTTTTCGTAACTTTGTCTCGAAAATAAAACATTATATATACTATAAAATAATGAAAAAAAGAACTAATGAGAAGCAAGCTAACGAGAAGCGTAAGCTGAATAAAGTTTTGCGTGGTTTCTGGATTGCAACAGGATCTGTTATTTTTCTTATGTTTTTCTGCGTTTTTGCAATTTCGCAGGGCTGGTTTGGCAGTCTTCCTCCAGTATCAGAGTTGCAAAATCCCATCAACAAGTATGCTTCACGCGTGTACTCGGCTGACGAGAAATTACTCGGCACATGGAGCTATGCTACAGAGAACAGATTGATGGTAAAGTACGATTCTTTGCCAGAAAATCTCGTGAATGCTCTCGTGGCTACTGAGGATGTAAGATTCTACGAACATTCTGGCATCGATGCGAAAGCTTTGGGACGTGCTGTGGTGAAGCGACTCATTATGGGACAGAAGTCTGCAGGTGGTGGCTCGACCATAACTCAGCAGCTTGCCAAGCAGCTGTATTCTGACGTGGCTCGTGAGGAAAGAAAGCGTATGATGCAGAAGCCAATCGAGTGGTTCATTGCTGTTCAGTTGGAGCGATACTATACCAAGGAGGAAATTATAACAATGTATTTGAATTACTTTGATTTCTTGCATGGTGGCGTGGGCATCAAGAATGCAGCAAAGACATATTTCGGCAAGAAAACTGCTGACTTGTCGTTGGAAGAGTGCGCCATGTTTGTGGGCATGTGCAAGAATCCTTCGCTATACAATCCAATCAGTCATCCAGAAAACTGCTTGCAGCGCAGAAACGTGGTGCTTGCACAGATGGAGAAAGCAGGCTATCTTACAAAAGAAGAAAAGGAATTAGCTCAGGCTACCCCTTTGGACGTGAGCAAATTCCACGTCACTGATCATAAAGAAGGAGTTGCGCCTTATTTCCGAGAGTATTTGCGCAGAATCTTGATGGCAAAGCGTCCTGAAAGAAGCAACTATGCGTCATGGCAAGGACAGCAGTTCTGCGACGATTCACTTGCTTGGGAAACAAACCCAATATATGGATGGTGCAATAAGAACACGAAGAAGGATGGCAGTCATTACAACATCTACACTGACGGATTGAAGGTGTACACTACTCTCGACACAGAGATGCAGAAGATGGCTGAGGATGCATTGTTTGAGCACGTGGCGCAGTACCTACAACCTAACTTCGAGAAGCAGATGGGTAGAAAAGGCACTCCTTATTTCAGCCTTTCAGCTTCCAAGGTGAAGGAAATCATCAATAGGAATGTGCGCCAAAGCGAGCGTTGGAGAGTGCTGAAGGCTAATGGATACACAGATGAGCAAGCAATGGCAAACTTTGATGTGCCTGTGGAGATGACAATTTTCAAATATGGCAGCAAGTATGACGATGGTCAGGAAGTGGACGTGACTATGACTCCACGAGACTCGATTATGTATTACAAGAAGTTCCTTCGCGGATCTGTTTGCGCTATCGACCCTTCTAACGGACATGTGAAGGCATATGTGCCAGGATTGAATTTCAATCACTTCCAGTTTGACAATGTACTGGGAGGAGGACACCGTCAAGTGGGTTCTACAATCAAGCCGCTTCTATATTCTCTGGCATTATCGACTCTCGACTTCACGCCTTGCGACGTGGTTGACGCCACACCTCGCAACTATGGAGGCTGGACACCAAAGGGCTCTGCGCTTGGAATGGTGCCAATGAAGACGGCTCTTGCTCACTCCAACAACCATGCATCTGTGTATTTGCTCAATATGCTTAAGCCAAAGACATTTATTGAATTCCTTGGCTCAAAGATGAAGATGTCAACATATTCAATGACACCAAACCTCACCATCGCTCTTGGATCTTGCGATGTTAGCATAGGCGAGATGGCAAGCGCTTACACTATGTTCCCATCATTGGGCGTGCATTACTCCCCTACGCTCGTTACTCGCATTGAAGATAGCGACGGTAACGTGATTGCTTCGTTCACGCCAAGAATGAACGAGGTATTGTCGAAGGAAAAAGCTTATCAGATGCTTTACATGCTTGAAGCAGTAATTAACGAGGGTACTGGTCGCGCACTTCGCAGCACATACAATATTAGCGCTCAGCTGGGCGGAAAGACTGGTACCACGAATGCTAATGCCGATGGCTGGTTCATCGGATTCTGCCCTAAGCTGGTAGTGGCATGTTGGGTAGGCGGCGAGGATCGCGACATTCACTTCGGCAGCATGTCATTTGGCCAAGGCGCAAAGGCTTCGCTCCCTATATTCGGAAAGTTGATGAACAAGATATACAAGCGCTCATATCTTGGCATCACTCAAGAAGACAAGTTTGACGTGCCAAAGGACTACCACCCATGTTCTTCTGAACTCAATTCTCTGCCAACAGCAGAGAGCATTCTTAATCCAGAAGAAGAGGAGGTTATTGATATTGATACAGAATTCTTCTAAAATTGCCAATACACACTTCTTCACGTCAACATAGAGGTGCTAATGGTGAGTTCTGCAGATGAATGTAAATACAAAAATAGAAAGAAAATGAAATTCATAGGTATTATTCCTGCAAGATATGCTTCTACACGCTTTCCAGCCAAACCATTGGCTATGCTTGGTGGAAAAACTGTGATAGAGCGTGTGTACAGACAAGTGGAAGGTGTGCTTGATGATGCAGTTGTAGCTACTGACGATGAGCGCATTGAGAGTGCAGTAAAGTCTTTTGGAGGCAACGTGGTTATGACAAGCACAGAGCATAAAAGCGGTACTGATCGCTGCTTTGAGGCATACTGCCACATTGCTGGCATCAGATATGACAGTCCCAAAACGCCAAACAATGATGATATCACATTCTCACCTGATGATGTGATCGTGAATATCCAAGGCGATGAACCATTCATACAAGCCCAGCAGCTCTATGCAGTGCGTGACTGCTTCTCTGACAGAAGCATAGACATCGCCACGCTTGTCAAGCCATTCAAGCCTGAGGATGGATATGCTGCATTAGAAAATGTGAATTCACCAAAGGTGGTGGTAAACAGCAAAATGGAAGCACTGTATTTCTCGCGTAGTATCATACCTTACATGCGTGGTAAAGATAAAAACGAATGGCTTGCAGGACACACATACTACAAACATATAGGTCTTTACGCATATCGTGCTAATGTATTGAAACAGATAACCTCTTTGTCCCAGTCGTCGCTTGAACTGGCAGAGTCACTTGAGCAACTCAGATGGCTGGAGAATGGATACAAGATAAAGGTTGGCATAAGCGAGATTGAAACAATTGGCATCGACACGCCAGAAGATTTGCAACGTGCGGAGGAATTTCTATGCAGCAACCAGAACTAAAGTCAATAGAACCTATCATCACTGGATTACCCGCTCCCTTGTATCTTGATAATGGAGTAGAGGTGAATGTCATCCCACTGGAGATGTGTGAAATCGTGGCTGTGACAATAATGTTTACAGGCGGAGAATGGGTGCAGGACAAGAAGCTTCAGAGCGATTTCGCAATGCGACAGATAAGGTCAGGAGCTGGAGATTATAATTCGGAGGTTATAACTGAAAAACTGGATTTCTACGGCGCCACTCTTACTGCCGGCGCAGCCTTAACATATAGCTATATCCAGATTTCTGCCCTCAAGCGCACATTGCCTGATGTACTTCCTCTGTTGAGAGATATAGTATTATACCCAAAGTATGATAGCGAGCAATTTGCGCTTGGCATACAAGAAGGTATTTTCGCCAACAATGTCAGCATGCAGAGGGTTGCAGAGGTATGCAAGCGAATGTTTTACAAAAATTTGCTTGGAAAAGACAACCCTGCTGCCCAATTTCCTGATGATGACGATTACAAGAATCTGACACGTGATGATTTGATTAGATATCACAAAGAATGCATACGCTTAGATAATGCAGTAATGTATGTTACTGGCAAAGTTGATGATGGTGTGCTTGGGCTTGTGAATAAGTATTTCGGAAACATGCATTTTTCTCATGCGAATAACGGAATATGCTTAAAGCGAGCAGATATTGCTACGCAGATTAATAAAAGTGTGTCAGCAGAAATTGCAGTGCCATCCGTCCAATCGGGGCTGAGGGTTGGAAAAGTCCTACCTGATTTCACGCATCCCGACTATCCAGGCATATTGTTTTTCGGTTCTGTGCTTGGCGGATATTTCGGCAGCAGGTTGATGGCAAATATTCGCGAGAAACTTGGATTGACTTATGGCATAGGTTCTACATTCTACAACATTCCGGAATCTACTATTTTTATCACTGCCACAGAAACGCCTCGCGAGAGCGTGGAAAGATGCGTAGAGGAAGTGAAGAAGGACATTATAGACTTGCAGAGAAAGCCAATTGATAGCGAAGAAATGGCTCTTGCCAAGAACTATGTGCTTGGTCAATTCTGCAGAATGACGGAGACCTCATATTCGCTTAGTACGGTGATGATGACCAAAAGAGTGTATGGTCAGACGCTTGAAGACTGGCTCTCTGAACAAAAGAAAATACAAGCTCTCACTGCGGAAGATTTGATGCGAGTGGCGCAGGAACACTTTGATGTTGACAGCATGCTCGTAGCTTGCGCACACGGGAAAACGCTTGTATAATGTCGCGTATGGCATTTTGTACTCCGTATCGACCGTATGCCGATTCGCAACTCAAAATCGCAAAATCAGCGTTTATTAGGCTGTTTTTGCGATTTTTGTATTTGCAAAGCATAAAAATTATGAATTTATCTTCTTTGTAACGAATAAAATCATTAACTTTGTACAGATTATTTATAACTAAAGAAATCAAACATTATTCCCAAAAAGAAATCAATAATAAATGGAAGATTCAGAAAGAATAATTAAAGTTGACATCAACGAAACGATGAAGTCAAGCTACATTGACTACTCTATGTCTGTGATTGTAGCTCGTGCACTTCCAGATGTCCGCGATGGTTTCAAGCCTGTGCATCGACGCATCCTGTACAGCATGGACAAGCACGGCAACACGTCGGATAAGCCAACTGTGAAGTGCGCTCGTATTGTAGGTGACGTGCTTGGCCACTTACATCCACATGGCGACTCATCAGTGTATGGAGCACTCGTTCGCTTGGCACAGCCTTGGGCAATGCGCTACACACTTTGCGAAGGACAAGGAAACTTTGGCTCTGTGGATGGCGATGGAGCAGCAGCGATGCGTTACACAGAGGCACGCCTCAGCAAGATTGGCGAGGCTATGCTTCAGGACATTGAGAAAGAAACTGTCGATATGGCAGACAACTTCGACAACTCTGAGAAGGAGCCAACAGTGCTTCCTACACGCATTCCAAACCTTCTTGTGAACGGTGCTACAGGTATTGCAGTAGGCATGGCAACCAATATCCCTACTCACAACCTTGCAGAGGTGATTGACGGATGCGTCGCATTCATTGACAATCCTGACATGACAAGCATCGAGCTGATGCAGTACATCAAGGGACCAGACTTCCCTACTGGCGGTGTAATCTGCGGCATAGATGGCGTGCGAGAGGCATACGAGACAGGCAGAGGAAGAGTCGTTGTTCGTTCAAAAACAGAGATTGAAACAGAAGACGGCCACGATAAGATTGTCGTGAACGAGATTCCATACAACGTGAACAAGTCTGAACTTATCAAGAAGATTGCTCAGCTTGTGAACGAGAAGAAGATTGACGGTATCAGCAACGTGAATGACGAGTCAGACCGCGAAGGCATGCGTATCGTTGTTGACATCAAGCGTGATGCAAACTCTAATGTAGTTCGCAACAAGCTCTTCAAGATGACTGACTTGCAGACAGCTTTTGCTGTAAACTGCATCGCCATCGTAGATAAGCGACCAAAGCAACTAACTCTTCGTGACTGCATCTACTACTTCGTCAAGCATCGTCATGATGTGACTATTCGCCGTACAAAGTATGACAAGCGCAAGGCTGAAGAGCGTGCACATTTACTTGAGGCTCTTATCATTGCAAGCGACAATATTGATGAGGTTGTTCGCATCATTCGTGCTGCACGCGACCCTCAAGAGGCTCAGATGAAGCTTATGGAACGTTTCGGCTTCGACGACGTTCAAGCAAAGTTTGTTGTCGAGATGCGTCTTCGCCAGCTCACAGGACTCCAGCAGGACGAACTCCACAAGGAGTATGACGAGCTCCAAGCACGCATCCAATATTTACAGCAAATCCTCGACGATCCAGAGCTCTGCAAGAAAGTGATGAAAGACGAGCTTATCGAAGTTAAAGATAAGTGGGGCGACGAGCGCAAGACAGAAATCGACATGACTGCAAGCGAGAATTTCGACCCAGAGGCATTCTATGCCAAGGAAGAGGTTGTTGTCACAGTCAGCCATCTCGGTTACATCAAACGCACATCACTTTCAGAATTCCGTACACAAGCTCGTGGCGGCGTTGGTGCAAAGGGTGGAAGTGCGCGTGACAAGGACTTCCTTGAGCACATCTATCCTGCAAATTCACATAACACTATGATGTTCTTCACTCAGAAGGGACGCTGCTTCTGGATGAAGGTGTACAACATCCCTGCAGGTGGCAGAACAGACAAGGGACGTGCAATCCAGAACCTTCTCAACATCGACAGTGATGACAAGGTGACAGCATTCATCTGCATTGAAAACATTAACGACGCAGAATGGGTGAACAGCCACAACCTGATTTTCTGTACAAAGCAGGGCATCATCAAGAAGACAGAGTTCGTCAACTATTCTCGTCCTCGCAACAATGGCCTTATTGCTATCAACCTCAACGAGGGTGATGAGGTTGTTGAGGTACTTCTCACAACTGGTCACGACGAAATCGTGATAGCTAACCGCAATGGTCGCGCCATCCGCTTCAATGAAAGCAATGTCCGCACAATGGGCAGAGGCGCTACAGGTGTTAAGGCTATCCGTCTTGACGAGGACGGTGAGGATCATGTAGTGGGTATGATTGCCCTCACTAAGCCTGGCGAATGGACAGAGCAGAACGACTCTGACGCCGATGATGAAGAAATGAATGACGATGCAGCAGACGAGATGATTGAGATTGAGACAGAAGACATTGAAGATGCAACTGAAGATTTCGTAGATGAAGCTACAGGCGAACCAACCATTCTTGTTCTCTCCGAAAAGGGAGTTGGCAAGCGTTCTTCTATAGATCAGTATCGCATCACAAAGCGCAACGGAAAGGGCGTAAAGACAATCAACATCACCGATAAAACAGGTAAGCTCGTAGCAATCAAGAAGGTAACTCTTGATGATGACATCATGATTATCAACAAGAGCGGCGTCACTATCCGTCTTGCAGTTTCAGACATCAAACAGTCGGGCAGAAACACTCAGGGTGTGAAGCTTATAGACATCACCAAGCGCAATGATGTCATCAGCTCAGTATGCGTAGTAGATCACTACGAGGAGCCAGAAGAGGAAGCCGAACTTGACGATAATGACACCCCTATCCTTCCTGCTGAAAACGAAACTTCAGCAGAGGGAAATGTTCAAGAATAATCAACCAAAATCTATAACCTTTTAATCCCTAACGAAAATGAAGAAAGTATTTTTGTTTATGGCAGGTCTTCTTCTTGCAGGCGCAGCAAGCGCACAGAGCAAGGAAGAACTTAAGGCTCAGAAAGCCGCAATCAAGGAAGCCGAGACACTCGTTAAGAAAGCAAAGTCAACTTACGAGACATCAATTCCAAACCAGCAGTACGGTCGCAAGGAAACTGATTTCGGCAAGCTGGACGGAGCCCTCGATCTCATCAATCAGGCTATGACAAACCAGTACACAAAGAACAACAAGGACACTTGGCAGGTTGCTGCCGACATCACAAACGAGTATTATAAGAAGCTCGAGAATGAGTCGAAGGCTGATGATAGTGCTAAGCCAAAATTCATTGAAACTTCTGCCAAGCTTGTGGACTACTGCGTTAAATACGACTCACTTCTCAATCTCGACGCAAAGATGAAGCAGGTAGAGAAGGACGCACTCCACCTCCGCTATCAACAGACAGCAATCAACCCTGCCATCCAGCTCCTCACTGCATCGCAAAACTACTCCAACAGTGATGACCAGGCAGAGCTCAAGCTTGGCGCTAAGTACTCAGACGCATTCCTCAATGCAATAGAGAAGTCACACCTCTTCGCTGATTTCACAAATGATAACTTGAATGACTGGAAAACATACGCAAAGGCATTCCGCGCACAGTCATACTACAACATCGAAGGCACGCCAGAAAACAAGATTGTTGATGCATACAATGCCCTCATGGAAACAAAGTACAAGACTGTTGCTTATCAGTCACTTGCCAACTACTACCGTGAGAAGAACCCTGCAAAGCAGAATGAGTATCTCCAGCTCGGCATCGATGCCCTCAAGGGCGATGCAGAAGCTAAGGATCTCCGTGCAAACTTCGCAGTCATCCTCATGCAGAACAAGTTCCAGGCAAAAGACAAGGAAGGCTTCCTAAAGATCGCCAACCTCATCAAGGAAGAGATGAGCGACGACGAGAATGCAATCAACGCTTACCTTATGGAAGGTCAGATGCTCTTTGAGGATCAGAAGTACGTAGAAGCTGAAAAGGTATTCATGGCAGCAAAGGCAAAGTATCCTGACGAGCCAAAGGGACTTCTCATGGCAGCACGCTGCGCATGGATGAAGGCACAGGTTGACGGATCAAAGAAAGCCGATATGGATCATGCCATCGAGCTCTTCAAGCAGCTTGAGAAAGAGAATCCTGAAGATTCTGAGCTTTGGGGCGAGTCACTCTATATCCTTTACAACAACACTCAGCAGGCAAAACTCGCTGCTCCATACAAGAAGTACTATAAGGCTATGTAATTCATCTAATGCATAGCATTGTTTATACCAAAGAGACGTGATGAGTCCGCTCATCACGACTTTTTTGAATTTATTGGCATTAGCTACTCTCGATTTCATATCTAATGCTCACTCATACACCTGTGTAGCTGTCAAAGCAACAGTTGAGAGAAGGTGTGGAAGGACACATAGAGACAAAAACATAAGAAAGTCATGAAAAAATTTGTCTATTATGTAAAAAAGCTATATCTTTGCAGTGTAATTCTGTAAGGTAGGTGGTTAATACCAAGGTTTAATGATGTACCATTTGTTACCAATTTGCCAAGAACAATCTCTAACTTACTGATTTATAAAGAACCACAAAAGAAAGGGGCTGACTGGATTTGACAGCGAGATGAAGTGGTACGTAAGCATGCAGTGAGTCGCTGATCCTCACTATAATCATAGTCAGAAAAGAATTAATTGGCGAAACTTCTTACGCTCTCGCTGCTTAATCGAAGTATAGTAGATCGAGCTTTATTCCCTTGCCAGGCGAGGGAACGAGACATCGCCCAGAAAGCTAACCGTCCTGAAGCGTTCTGATAAGCGGTGCTATAAAATCGGGAATAGCCAGTGTATGCCTCGCTGCACTGGTGAAAATTCAGAGGCTAAGGTTGAAGTTGGTGGTCCAGGTCTTGCTTCAATTCGAAAACCGAAGGCTGGAATAAGCATGTAGAAAGCGTATGGCTTCCTTGTTTGGACGAGGGTTCAATCCCCTCCAGCTCCACAGCACATAGACATAACTAGAGCCGAAGGTAGATTTATCTCTACTTTCGGCTTTTTATTTGTGCATGCCTTAGTTTGCAATTTCACAATAATAGTTTACGTATTGTGGCTTAAAGAAAGGTTCACAGAGTGGTTTTGTTATTTTTTTTGACATTATTTGTTGTGACTGTTACCTTTTTTTATTACCTTTGCCGAAAATATGTTCGTATGTGTATGCGTGCGTGAATCAAAGAAAATGGAATAGAGAAATCTATATTTGTTTAACAACATAAATAACAATTCACAACTATGACAATCAATGAATACAACTTTGCCGGCAAGAAGGCAATTGTACGCGTAGACTTCAATGTGCCAATCCAGGAAGGCAAGATCACAGACATGACTCGCATCAATGGTGCTCTTCCAACACTCAAGCTCATCCTTGAGAAGGGTGGTTCACTCATCATCATGTCACACATGGGCAAGCCAAAGGGCAAGGCAAAGCCTGAGCTCTCACTCGCTCAGATTGTTGACGCTGTAAGCGAGAAGCTTGGCGTTCCTGTACAGTTCGCTCCTGACTGCCAGAAAGCTGACGAGCAGGCTGCAGCTCTCAAGCCAGGCGAAGTTCTCCTCCTTGAGAACCTCCGCTACTACCCAGAAGAGGAAGGCAAGCCAGTAGGCATCGATAAGGAAGATCCTGCATACGACGAGGCTAAGAAGGCTATGAAGGCAAGCCAGAAGGAGTTTGCTAAGAAGCTCGCTTCTTACGCTGACTGCTGGGTAATGGATGCATTCGGCACAGCTCACCGCAAGCACGCTTCTACTGCTGTCATCGCTGACTACTTCGACAAGGAAGATGTAATGCTCGGTCTTCTCATGGAGAAGGAAGTTACTGCTGTTGACAACGTGCTTTCTAACATCAAGCGTCCATTCGTTGCTATCATGGGTGGCTCTAAGGTATCTTCAAAGATTGGTATCATTGAGAACCTCCTCGGCAAGGTTGACAAGCTCATCCTCTGCGGTGGTATGACATACACATTCTCAAAGGCTCACGGTGGTGAGATTGGCGACTCTATCGTAGAGCTCGACAAGCTCGACGTTGCTCTCGGCGTAGAGAAGATGGCTAAGGAAAATGGCGTAGAGCTCGTTCTCGGCGAGGACTCTGTATGCTGCACAGGCTACGACTTCAAGACATTCTCTGTAAAGGAAGGCGCACAGATCAAGGTATTCCCTTCAAACGCTATCGAAGCTGGTTGGGACGGTCTTGACGCAGGTCCTGTTTCTCGTGAAAAATTCGCTAAGGCTCTCGAAGGCGCTAAGACAATCCTCTGGAATGGTCCTGCAGGCTGCTTCGAGTGCGAGGAGTTCACTCCAGGCTCACGCGCTATCGGCGAGGCTGTTGCTAAGGCTACTGCTGAGGGAGCATTCTCTCTCATCGGAGGTGGTGACTCTGTAGCTTGCGTTAACAAGTTCGGTCTCGCAGACAAGGTTTCTTACATTTCTACTGGTGGTGGTGCACTTCTCGAGGCTATCGAGGGCAAAGTTCTTCCTGGCATCGCTGCAGTGAAGGGTGAGTAATCTTTTCAAATCCACAGAGGCCATATTGACTATAAACTATAGTTGATATAGAATCAAATTCAACCATACGGACAACTTGTTTCGGACTTTTATGCAAGAAGCAAGTTGTCCTTTTTAATAAGAAAGAATGAAGAAGCTGATATACATATTTTCGTTAGTGTTGGCAATAGGCGTGCTGGGCGCTTGCAACCAGACAGACAACGTCAAAAGAGATGATGACTCCACTGCGTTGAAATTAGCAGTAATGCCTACAATGGATTGCCTGCCTTTCTATTACGCCGACTCACTTGGCATGTTCGATTCACTTGGAGTGAATGTTAAGCTTGTAACTTTTGATGCTGCAATGGACGCAGACACCGCTTTCAAGAAGGGCGACGTTGATGGCATCGTGAGTGACCTTGTGAAGCTGTGCATCTGGAGAGGAAACGGAGATTCGCTCACTGTGGCTATGGCTGCAGACCTAAATATGTGGCTTGTCACATCTCAGAACTCCCGCCTGTTGAAGGCAGAAAGCCTGAAGGACAAGATTATTGGCTTGACTCGTCATTCGTCTCTTGATTTCTTTGCCGACAAGATACTTGAATCGGTAAAGATGGAGAGTATCGACCTGAACAAACCTCAGATCAACAACATCAAACTACGCACACTGATGGTGGATCAGAACCAATATGATGGAGCATTGCTGCCTGAACCATACGCAAGCGAGGCTGTTGCTCGCGGAGCAAAGCGTTTGACAAGTATGGACATGTTGAATCTGCCAGTTATGATGAGCGTGCTGTTTTGCGACTCTACAGCTAAGGCACGCAAGGGTGATATAGATAATATCATGATTGCATACAACATGGCGGTAGATGCCATCAATGCAGACACCGTGTCGAGCTTAATCAAATTCATACCTAAGGAGCACACTGTTTATTTGCCAGACACCCTACTTGCTCCTATCATATACAAGCATTCTGAAATGCCATCCGATTCAATGTTGCAAGTTGTGAAGAACTGGGCAAAGGGCAGAGGATTAGTGAAGTGAAGATGGAGCGAATGCTGATGAAGAGTGTGTCGAACGAATGAAAGAATATATATATGGATTACAATCTCATACTTAGTAAACTGAATGCTGGCGACTTGGCAGGTTCTTTTCCGAGCATACGCGAGAAAGCACGAATGCTTGGTAATTGGTTTATTGCTGACGAGGCAGAAAACCTATGGATGACATACAGACACATGATGCAATTCATGTTGAGCGGCGTGAAGGATCCACAGTCAGAAAGCATGCGCAAGGACATAGAAGAAAAACTGCGTACTCTGCTTACAAAGATGGAGAGACAGGAAAGGATGAACGTTCACAAGGAGCATAAGTACGTAAGCATTAGGAAAAGCTTGCAGAATCTTCCATCAATGGAGGCTATAGTGAACGCCCTGGAACAGGTTTCGGCAGACATAGAACAGTTGAATAGTGACGAATTGATTAGGGAATCCATAAGAGTATATAATCAGGAGAACCTTGAGAAAGACAAAGAAGCAGCCTTGTCAAGACTATTCTACTGGGTATGGACGTCTGATCCATGGACAAACAGCGATGTGAATCAGGCAAATAGAGTAATATTCTCTGACAGCATTAGCAATAACGACAAGGCTGTGCTGGTGAGCGCCACTACCCTTTCACTGCTCGAATACAATGATTGTGCAAAGCAGCTGTTCCTGCTCGACTGCTATCTGCATGAAGACGTGCAAGTGTCGCAGAGAGCATTGATAGGATTCATTATCACATATTATTTAAATAGGGAACAGTATTCATTTTGCGAAGATTTGCATGAGCGATTGCTTATATACAAAGAAGACCCTATTTTTGTTTCCGATTTGTATTCATCAATCACACAGCTGATGTTAAGCTGCACAACGGAGAAAGTGACATCAAAGATGCGTGAAGACATTATGCCAGCGCTCATGATGTCCCAGCTCACTAAGGCAAAGAAAAACAATAGCCTCAACCTCGACATAGAGGAGATGACAAAGAATGGCGAAAACCCAGAATGGGTGGACGAAGAGAAAATTAGTGCCAAGGTGAAAGAGATGGCCGACTTGCAACTGGATGGAGCAGATGTGTATTTCAGTTCGTTCGCATCAATGAAAGGATATTCTTTCTTCAGCGAAATGTCTCACTGGTTCTATCCTTTTGCAATAGACACTCCTCTGGTGCCAGAGATAAAGAAAATACTAAATAGCAGCATTGGGAATATCGTGAAATTGATGCTGAAGGCAAGTCCATTTTGCAATAGCGACAAGTACTCTCTCTGTTTCACATTCAGTTCGATAGGTAACTTTGGCTCATCTATTATTGAAAACCAAGTTAATGAGCAACTGCAGGGCAATGTGCAGATAGATGACTTAGTGGAGGAGGCAGAAAAAATAGAGCCACAGAAGAAAGACGTGAGACGTCAATACATATTTGACTTGTATCGTTTCTTTTACGTGAACCCATACCACAATCAGTTCATCAATCCGTTCAAATTGATGAACGAAAGTCCTATCGACCCTACAAGCGACACGTGGTTGAATGAAATACTGGGCAGCAGAAAAGAGGAGCTGACTCAGTATGCTGAATTCCTAATGCGCAAGGAGTTTTACACGATTGCCGAGAAGATATTCACCATCGTAGCAGTTAATGAGTTTGATGAGACACTGGCAAGCGTGTGGCAAAAGCTTGGCTTTTGCAAGCAGAAGCTTGGCAAGCAGATTGATGCTATGCATGCATATTCGGTTGCAAACCATCTGAAGCCAAACTCTAAATGGACATTGACACACCTTGCCTCTATGTCTGTTCAAGCGAAAGACTACAAGAACGCACTGAAATATTACAAGGCACTGCTCGATATTGACGAAGAGAACATGAAGTTCATTATCGGTGCTGCAAACATGATGATGGAAACGGATGACTATGAATCAGCGCTCACACTGCTGCACAAGGCAAACTTCATCGACGAAGGCAATGATACAGTGATGCTGAATTTGGCTTGGTGCCTGATAATGATGCGTTCTAACGACAAAGCAATGAAGCACATACTTGAGATGCTTTCGGCAGATGCCAACAATAAGAGAGCAAAGGAGCTATATGCTATTGTTATGCTCATCGACAACAATGTGAGAGAAGCTTACAGAGCCATATCAGACATTTCAGGCAATGAAATGACGGAGGAGTTAAAAAACAAACTGAGGACACTTGCAGATGCGCAAGTCATCGATAGTTCAACCGTGCAGCTTTTCACAGATGCAATAACCCTACAAATAGAATAACGCTTTATGCAAAACGGAACTTTATATTTGCAACGCATGCGCTCTTTGTTGCAAATGGAATACGACAATGAAAAAGAGGAATTTCGTATCCAAGCAGAGAAGATGAGCGTGAAGCGTAAGATAAGACGTGGCATTTGCTGGTATCCTATAGAGGCAGGCAGAAGCTACTACAATTCGCTGAATCAGCTTGTGGTAGAGGTGTTGAGGAACCACAGCAATGATGACGATGACATAGATTCACTGTTTGAATATGGCAAACCTGTGCAGTTCTTCAGCTTCAACGCTAAATATATCAATGATGACTTAAAGGATAAGAGTGACATCAAGTACTACCCTTTCACGTGCACTGTGTCATACGTTGATGGCGATAAGATGGTGGTGAGCATACCGTCATCACAGTCGCTCATTGATTTGCAAAATGCAGAGAATCTTGGTGTGCAACTGTACTTTGACGAGACATCCTACAAGACAATGTTTCACGCATTAGACGATGTTATCAATGCAAAGAAGAATAGGCTTGCCGACTTGAGGGAAATCTTTGCGGGGCAAATAAAACCGCAGAAAAGGACATTCTCTCCAATGCTATTTCCTTGGTTGAACAAAACGCAAGAAGAAGCTGTCAATGAGGTTCTTATTGCAAAAGATGTAATGATTGTGCATGGTCCTCCAGGCACAGGAAAAACAACAACTCTTGTTGAAGCAATATACGAAACATTGCGCCGTGAAACCCAAGTTATGGTGTGTGCTCAAAGCAATATGGCTGTAGATTGGATAAGTGAGAAGCTTGTCGATCACGGAGTGCCTGTGCTTAGAATTGGTAACCCATCGAGAGTGAATGACAAAATGCTCTCATTCACGTATGAGCGCAAGTTTGAATCACACCCAGACTATCCTGAGCTTTGGAGCATCAGAAAAACAATCCGTCAGATACGAGAGAACAGGAAAAAGGGTGACAACATCCATCAGAAGATTGCAAGATTGCGCGATAGGGCATCAGAAATAGAGATGAACATCAATAGTCAACTGTTTGATGAAGCGCGTGTGATTGCATGCACGCTTGTTGGCTCTGCAAACAAACTATTGGTGCGCCAGCGCTTCTCCACCCTCTTCATTGACGAGGCAGCTCAAGCATTAGAACCCGCTTGCTGGATTGCTATACGCAGGGCAAGCCGTGTGGTGCTGGCTGGAGATCATCAGCAATTGCCCCCTACTATCAAATGCTTCGATGCCATGAAGATGGGGCTCGGCAAGACTCTGATGGAGAGAATCGTTGAAAACCAGCCCGACGCAGTCAGCTTACTGAAGGTTCAGTACAGAATGAATGATGCCATTATGAAGTTCTCGTCCGAATGGTTCTACCATGGGCAAGTGGAAAGCGACAGGAGTGTGCAGAATCGTTCAGTTCTCGACTATGAGCATCCTATTATGTGGATTGACGGCAGCGAACTGGTGGAAGACACTGACGATATTGACTTCAGCGAGCAATTCGTAGGCGAAAACCATGGACGCATAAACAAGGCTGAGGCAGAGCTTGTGCTTGCCACATTTACAGACTACATAAACAAGATTGGTAAAGAGCGATTCATAGCCGAACGTCTTGACGTCGGCATCATTTCCCCTTACAAAGTGCAGACACAATACTTGCGTCAGCAAATAAAGAAGAGAGAAGAATTCCGTCCTTATCGCAATGTAATAAGCGTGAATACCGTAGATGGATTCCAAGGGCAAGAGCGCGACATCATCCTCATCAGTCTTGTTCGAAGCAATGACGATGGTCAGATCGGCTTTCTCAGCGACCTTCGCCGCATGAATGTGGCAATGACAAGAGCACGAATGAAGCTAATCATCTTTGGCAATAAGCAGACGCTCCGTCATCATGCTTTCTATAGAAGACTGATTGAGTATGTAGAGAAATCGGCAGAGTAAGCATTCCTATTGCAGCAAGCGATATAAAGATTTATCTTCATGTTTCATTTTTCACGAAATAGTTGTTCTTTATTGAGAAATAATGTGTAACTTTGCAAAAAATATACACATTATAAAATGGCTCAGAAAAAGACAACGGCGAATAAGCCTGCTACAAAACCAAGTTTTGTGTCACAAAAGGCTAAGAGTGCGCCTAAAAAGGAGAAATCTCCTATCGTGTTTAGTGATAAGATTGGCAATATCTTCTCGTGGATCTGCTGCGTGCTGTTCATCGGCCTTGCTGCTTTCATACTCATTGGGCGAAACAGCGACATGATGTATCAGGCACAGAACTTCTCATTCTTCAATTCCACAGAACTGTTTTTCAAGGAATGCATGACATTGCCTGGAGGACTAATCACTTGGATAGCATCTTACCTCACTCAGCATCTGTATGTCGCAGAGGTGGGTGGAACTATACTCATCCTTCTTTGGGGTGCTATCTATTTTGCTACAAAGAAAGCATTAAAGGTGTCTTCTGTATGGTCAGCAATGATGCTTATCCCTATTGTGTCATTACTCATTTCGGAGGTTGACACAGGTTACTGGCTATATTACATCAAACAAGATGGCTACTGGTTCTATGGCACAGTAGGCTTCCTTATTTCCATGCTTATGACATGGGCTGCACACATAAGCAAGAGCAGTATTTACCGCACAGTGCTTGTTGCTGTGGTCGGATCAACTTACTATCTCTTTGGATGGTATTCGCTTCTTACTATGATTTATATTGCTGTTTTGCATTTAATTGACAGCAAGTCAGCTAAAGTTAGCGTGATAAGCAGACTCATCGTGCCATGTGTTGCACTAATATTGGTTGCAGCAATACCTTTTGTAAGCTACAATTTCTATGCCAATGCAAGACTTGAGGATATGTGGCTTATGGGTTACCCATTCTTCACTGCTGATACAGAATTATCCATTAGGCCTCAGATACCATTCATCGTGATGGCAGCATCGCCAGTTTTGCTTGCAGTATTGCCAAAAGAGAAGAATTTGAAAGGAGGTATAGCTGTAACAGGCATTGTTCTCAACTTAGCAGTTATGTATGCTTGTGCTCACAGTGCTTTGACATTGGATTTCCAAGACTATAACTACCACGCAGAGATTCGTATGTATCGCGCAATGGAGAACCGCGAATGGGACAAAGTACTCGACGAGATGAGCAATCTGCCTGGCGATGCTAACCGCCAAATGGTTCTCTTCAAGAATATCGCATTGCTGAACAAGGGTGAAATGGGAACAAAGATGTTCAAATACAACAATAAGGGCAATAATCCTCAAAACGGCTTTGACTCATTGAAGATTCACATGGTACAGACTGGTGCACCACTCATCTACATGAATCACGCAAAGACCAACTTTGCCATTCGCTGGTGCATAGAGAATGGTGTGGAATATGGTCCTTCATTCAACAATATCAAGATTCTTGCTCAATGCTCATTAGTGAATAAAGAGATGAAAGTTGCTCGAAAGTATTTGAAGCTGCTGCAAAACACAGCCTACCATCGTGAATGGGCAGAGCATTACTTGCCTTTGACAGAGAAACCTGAATTGCTGAGCGAATACCATGAGTTTGACGTCATTCGCGAACTGCACGACCATATGGGTTCTGTCCTCGACGGCGACCAAGGATTGTGCGAGATGTATCTGCTCAACTATTTCTCAAACACAATGAACAAAGACAGCAAGCTGCTTGAAGAACTGACATTGAACTACGCTATGGTTCAGAAGGATATCCAGTTGTTTTGGCCTCGCTTCTTCGGTTATGCAAATATGCACAAGGGCGAAGAGATGCCTATCCACTACCAGGAGGCAGCATTCCTCTATGGCAATCTTGAGCACGGAGTGGACATTTCCACAATGCCATTCAATAAAGAAAAAGTAGTGAACAGATATGCAGGCTTCCAGCAGCTTTCACAGTCACTGCTCGCTTCAGGCATGAATTCGCAAGAAGTGGGCGAGGCAATGAAGGCAAGCTATGGAGATACATTCTACTGGTTCTACTTCTTCTGCCGCGACGTGCATTCTTATTAATGAAATTAAAACTAATAACATATATACAAATATGAAGTTTCGAAACATAATATCAGCTTGCGCTCTTGCTTTCATCCTGGGCGCTTGCGGACACCCTTCCATACCAACTGACGCAAAGCAGGAATCAAGATTGCCAAATATATACCCAGACTATACAGAGGTTACCATCCCAAGTAATATCTGTCCGATGAATTTCGCCGTGATGGAGGATGCAACCGAGGCTGTTGCTCGCCTTACATACACTGGTGGAGAATTGACATACGGAGAAGGAACAAAGATTCTGATTGATGAGTCGGAATGGAAGGATATTCTTGCAGCATCAAAAGGCAAAAGCATCAAGGTGGAAGTTTTTGCAAAGGCAGATGGTGTATGGCATGCATACAAGCCATTCAACATCAACGTAGCAGAAGAGCCAATAGATCAATATATTTCCTACCGTCTTATTCAGCCTTCATACGTTGCCTACGAAAATCTTAGCATTAGCCAGCGCGACCTAACATCATTCGAAGAAACAGAGATTTACAACAATATGAGTGTCGGTACAGAAAAGGATGGTCAGTGCATCAATTGCCATTCATACAAGAACTACAAGACCGACCACATGCTCTTCCACATGCGTCAAGCTTATGGAGGCACAATGATTGTCAATGGCGATGAATTGAGAAAGGTTGACCTAAAGACTGAAGAAACTATCAGCGCAGGTGTTTACCCAGCTTGGCATCCTACAGAGAACTTGATTGCGTTCTCTACAAACAAAACTGGACAGTCATTTCACACAAAGGATATAGCAAAGATTGAGGTGCAGGATACCTACAGCGACCTCATTCTGTATGATGTTGACAAGAATGAAGTAAGCAGCATTTCCGAATTGGATGACGAGCTTGAAGTGTTTCCTACTTGGAGCCCTGACGGCAAAAAACTGTATTATTGCTCAGCACATTTTGAATACATGAACGATAGCATTGAGAATGAGACAGAGATGATTCAAAGATACAAAGAAGTGAAGTATGACCTTTGTTGCGCTGACTTTGATGCAAGAACCAAGACGTTTAGCAATATGGAGAAGATATACGATGCCGCAGCTATTGACAAAAGCGCAACATTGCCTCGCATCAGCCCTGATGGCCGTTACCTCCTTTTTGCACAGGCAGAATTCGGCTGTTTCCACGTATGGCATCACGATGCTGACATCTTCATTCTTGACCTGAAGACAAAAGAAGCAAAGAATCTAAAGGCTGTGAATAGCGACCGCTCGGAGAGTTACCCAACATGGTCAAGCAACGGCAGATGGATCATGGTTGACTCGCGCAGGGACGACGGCAACTACACTCGCCCTCACATAGCATACTTCGACAAGCAGGGCAAGGCACACAAACCATTCGCAGTACCACAGAAGGATCCTAACTTCTACACATATTTCCTTCGTTCATACAATCGTCCTGAGTTTATGATTGAGTCCGTGAAGGTTTCTCCACAGACATTCACAAAGAAAGCCAAGGAGGATGCAATCAAGGCTGTATATGCAGAATAAGAAATGCTGAAGAATCACAAGATCAGACATATTAATGCATTGGCATTCATCATTTTGGCATTCATATTTTTACCTATTATAAATGATGACTTGCTATATGCTTGGCAAGAGTACAGCATATTCATCAAGGGCAATACCTTCATGAAAGAAATGCTGGCTGAGCATGGATTTTGGGCTTGGATTGGTTGCTATCTGACTCAATACTTCTACCATCCATGGCTTGGCAGCTCAATGCTCATTGCAATATGGGTGGCTTCATACTATTTGATTACTGATGCATTCAAGCTAAAAGATGAACTGTCCACATTAGCGCTCATCCCCTTGACATGCTTTCTTGTATCGATTATTGAAGTTGGTTACTGGATATATTATCTTGACGATCCTGGATACTGCTTTAGCTACAGCATCATTTTCTTTGCAGCCTCAATTTGCATGTGGATTGTGTCAAAATTCAAGATACAATATAAAATAGTAGTTTCTTTGATTGGCATTATCTTAATGTTATTAATGGGCATGCGCTATTCCGCATTCAAGCACGGATCGTACGAATCATATATAATGGCTATTCCGTTCTATGTGGCAGAAGGATCATTGATAATCATAGCTTTGGCAGATAAAATCAATATAAGCAATAAGGCTGTAGCCACTGGCATCATGTCTGGATTATTTGCAACAATGGGAGCTATTTGCAATATGACAAACGTATCCGACAATAACTTCCATACAGAATTGAACATGTACAAAGCTTTAGATGAATCACGCTATGAGGAGGTCATCACAGATGCAGAGTCAGCAAAAGGCGAGCCAACAAATCTGATGGTTCTGTACAAGAATATCGCACTATTGCATACTAATCGCTTGACAGACATGTTCAAAATCAACAACTGTGGCACTTTGCCTAATGTGGATGATGACCTGAATGTTCGTATTGCTCAAATAAGTGGTGAAATGGTCTATTACCAGTTTGGGCAAATCAATTATGCATACCGTTGGGCAATAGAGAACAGCGTAAAGCACGGAATGACAAATGCTCGTCTCAAGATGCTTATCCGATGTGCGATTTTCAATCAGGAATTCGATGTCGCTTTCAAGTATCTGACACTTCTAAAGTCAACAGCATTCTATCGCAATTGGGCATTTGAGAGAGAGAAGTATATGATGCGAGGTGCTGACTTCTACAAAAGTGATGAATATCAGAATATTTCTCCATTGATTGCAGACGATATCAATTATCTTGATCGTGATGGTGGATTGTGCGAGAAATGGATTCTAAATCATTTTTCCGACCTCATTCGTCCCACATCTCAGAAACTTGAAGACCTAATTATGTGCACAGCTCTGTGGACAGAAGATGAGTATTCTTTCCTCATCCATTTCTACGATTACTACCAGACCCATTCCTCTCAACCTATTCCAGAATTGTACCAAGAGGCTCTCATATTGCTTGCTAACAGCGAGACATCCCCTATCACGCTCAACGATTTCCCTTTCGATTCAAAGATAATGGAGCGTTACAACAGTTTTGCATCAGATTATTCGTCTTTTGCTCAGCAAGGATTGAAACCAGATGAAATTGGAGCGAAGATGAAGGCTCACTATGGTTCTACATATTGGTGGTACTATTATTTCTATACGGACTTCAATATTTACTAAACTAAGCTATAACAATGAAAAGACTTTTATCACTAACTCTATTAGCTTCAGCCATTCTTACTGCAAGTGCGCAAGGCACTGTGCAGGATTATAAGAATGCTTTTGCCATACGCGGCAAGTACAGCAACAAGATGGCAAACGGAAATGTAAGTGCACGCAATCGCGGCGAGAGTAATTTCTGGTATTCATCTTTCAATGGTGAGAAGACAGTATTCTACGAAGTAAATGCTCAAACAGGCGAAAAGACAGAAATAGACGACCCAACACCGCGTCGCCGCCCAGAGAACCGTGGAGGTGGCAATCAGCACCACTGGATGGAAGTGCTGGATGAAAAGGACGGCAGAGCAGAATCGCCAGTGAATCGCAAGCAGATCATTGTCCACAAAGACAATGACTTGTATCTTGTAGAAGACGGCAAGGATGATATCCAGCTCACTACCGACGGAGTTGACACAAACTATTATTCATCGTGGGGCTCGTGGTCGGAAGATGGCAAATACTACGCTACTGTGAAGATCAAGCCTGCGCCTAAGCACTATGTCACATACACGCTTTCATCCCCAACGGATCAGGTTCAGCCAAAGTATTCACAGCAAGAATATGCAAAGCCTGGCGATTCTTTGAATTATCGAGTACCTGTTATCATTGATGTTGAGAAAAGAAAAGTTATCAATCCTAAGTCAACAGAGCTTTTCGCAAGCCAGTATTCCGTTGATGCCCCAAGATGGGATGACATTAAGATATTTGGCCATAAGGTCACATTCGAATTCAACGAACGAGGACACAAGACATACCGTGTTCTCGAAATGGATATGGAAGGAAATGTGAAAACCATCATCGAGGAGAAGAATGATAAATATGTTGCTTATTCTCGCAACCTTCGCCGCAATCTCAAAAACGGCAATATCCTGTGGAAGAGCGATCGAGACGGACATGCTCACCTCTATCTATACAACCGTAAGACAGGCAAGCATACACAAGTGACTAAGGGCAACTACTGGGTGCGTGGCGTTCAACACGTAGAAGTGGATGACAAAGGCAAAGGCTACGTTATTTTCTCTGCTAACGGAATGAACTGCAAGAATATGGGTATTGTTGCATCAAGTTATGATGGAACGATAGCAGAAGAAGATCCATACAATGTGCATTACTATAAGATCGACCTCAATGGCAAGAATCTTGTCAGCTTGACACCGGAGATTGGCAACCATTCTATTACCCTCAGCAGCGATCGCAAAACAATAATAGACACATATTCGTCTGTTGACAAAGCACCAGTCACAGTGCTTCGCTCAGCAGTAGATGGCAAGATAATCTCAACGCTCGAAACAGCAGACATCTCTAAGCTTGAAGCCACAGGATGGAAAGCTCCAGAAGTATTTGTAGCTCCAGGTCGCGATGGTAAAACAGATATGTGGGGCATCATTCAGCGACCATCTAATTTTGATCCTAGCAAGAAGTACCCTGTCATTGAATATATCTACTCTGGTCCTGGCGATCAGTACGTTCCGAAGACATTCACACCTTGGCTTTGGAACCTTGCCGACCTCGCAGAGCTTGGATTTATCGTAGTTCAGCTCGATGCAATGACAACATCATTCCGCTCACTTGACTTCGAGCAGGTTTGCTACAAGAACTTGAAGGATAGCGGTTTCCCTGACCGCATTGAATGGATAAAGGCAGCAGCAAAGAAATACCCATATATGGATATTGAGAGAATGGGTATATACGGCTGCTCTGCAGGCGGACAGGAGGCACTTGGCGCCCTACTCTTCCATCCTGAGTTCTACAAGGTTGGCTATGCCGCATGCGGCTGTCACGACAACAGAATGGATAAGATCTGGTGGAACGAGCAGTGGATGGGCTATCCTGTTGACTCAAGCTACATAGAATGCTCAAATGTAGAAAACGCAAAGAATCTCCAGGGCAAGCTCATGCTTGTTGTTGGCGAGATGGATGACAATGTCGATCCATCATCCACATATCAAGTCGTAAATGCTCTTCAGCAAGCACACAAAGACTTCGAATTCATTCTTCTGCCAGGCGCTCACCACACTATGGGTGAGACATTTGGCGAGCACAAGCGATATGATTTCTTCGTGAAGAATCTGCTTGGCATCGATCCTCCAGCATGGAATGCTGTGAAGTAAACCGTTTTGTGTTTTTAAGCAACAAGAAATATTCATTAATGCAAGAAAAGAAATCACCAAAAGAATTAGGAACAGCACCTATCGGTTCCCTGTTGATGAAATATGCCTTTCCGGCAGTGATAGCAATGACTTGTTCATCGCTATACAATATGATTGACCGAATCTTCATTGGCAATATTCCAGAAGTGGGAACTCTCTCGCTCGGTGGACTTGCCGTCACATTCCCTATCGTCAACCTCAGTGCCGCATTCGGCGCTATGGTTGGCGTAGGAGCAAGCACAATGATGTCCATTAAGCTTGGTCAGAAAGACTACAAGACAGCAGAGCGAGTGCTTGGCAACCTCGTTTCGCTCAACATCATTATCGGATTGCTCATAGGCACCCTCGGCATCTTGTTCATCGACCCGCTGCTTCTATTCTTCGGAGCGAGCGAGAACACGATTTCGTATGCACGAGACTATATGTTCATCATCCTGCTCGGCAACGTCATCACCCACCTCTACCTCGGCCTCAATTCGGCATTGCGGTCCACAGGTCATCCACATGTGGCAATGACAGCTACGGTTGCTGGCGTGTTCATAAATGGCATCCTCGATCCTTTGTTCATCTTCACTCTTGGACTTGGCATCAAAGGAGCAGCATACGCAACCATTCTCTCACAAGTGATCTCGCTGGTATTTGTTGTTTGCGTTCTCTCAAACAAGAACGACCTTCTTCACTTGCATTCAGGCATTTATGGTCTTCGCAAGCGCATCGTAAAGAACATCCTCACCATTGGGCTCTCACCATTCTGTATGCAGTTATGCGCATGCCTTGTGGTGATTCTCATCAACAAAGGCCTCACAAAGCATGGAGGCGATGTTGCTATCGCAGCATACGGCATCGTCAATGGCATAACATTCATATTCATCATGGTCGTCCTTGGCATTTGCCAAGGCATGCAGCCAATCGCAGGATTCAACTACGGAGCCAAACAGCCTCATCGCGTGAATGAAGTACTGAAAAAAGCAATCACGTTAGCAACTATCATCATGTGCTGCTCATTCCTGCTCTGCGAGTTTTTTCCAGAATACCCTGTTCGACTCTTCACTGACGACAAGGAACTCACCGACATCTGCGTTCGAGGCATGCGTATCATTGTATGCATGACGCCAGTAGTTGGATTCCAGATTGTCGTTGGCAACTTCTTCCAATCCATCGGAATGCCAAAGCAAAGCATATTCCAGAGCGTTGCCCGACAGCTTGTTTTCCTTGTTCCGTTCCTAATCGTATTCCCCGACATTTGGGGCACAGACGGAGTATGGATCAGTATCGCTGCAGCCGACGGCATAGCAGCAATAACATCTGCTGTGATGCTATGGATGTTCTATAAGAAGCAAAGAACCTCAAAGCAAGTGTCAGAAGTGCGAGCACGCTCCATTAAGCATCGTATCGCATATTTCTTCAACAACCGCGTAACGCCATAACCTATAGATAATATGCGCTTTTTCATACACTTATCTTACGATGGAGCTCGTTATCATGGCTGGCAGATTCAGCCAAATGAAATCACCGTGCAAGAGACTCTCAGCAAAGCACTATCCACCCTGCTTCGTGAGCCTATCGAAGCGACAGGAGCAGGCAGAACCGATGCAGGAGTCAATGCATCGCTGATGGTTGCCCACTTCGATTCAACCATGCTCGACAGCAAAGCAGACAACCTCACCGAAGAACTCAAGCAACTGAGATACCGTCTGAACAAGCTATTGCCGCCCGACATTGCCATCCACGACATCAAGCGCGTGGACAGCGAAATGCATGCGCGCTTCTCTGCCACCTCACGAACATACAAATACTACGTCATAACAGAGAAAACGCCGTTCGAGCCATACGCCTACCGTTTCCCCCAGCCCCTCGATTTCGACAAAATGAACGAAGCTGCCAAGCTCCTCTTCAACTACACCGACTTTACATCATTCTCTAAGCTCCACACCGATGTAAAAACAAACAACTGCAAGATCATGCATGCAGAATGGAAGCAGCTCACTCCAATCAAATGGGTGTTCACCATCCAAGCCGACCGCTTCCTACGCAATATGGTTCGTGCCATCGTAGGCACACTGATAGACGTGGGCAGAGGGGCTATCACCATCGATCAATTCGCTAAAATCATTGAGAAGAAAGATCGCTGCTCAGCAGGAACATCAGTGCCTGGCAATGCCTTATTCCTATTCGATATAACTTACACAGATGTCAAGAATAATTAGTTTTGCAATACTATTTACATTTTGTATTGCAACAAGTGCCCAAAGCCCAACAGACTATGTAGATCCACGCATAGGCAGCGAAGGATTAGGACGAGTATGCATAGCGCCTTGCTGCCCCTACGGAATGGTAAAGCCATCTCCTGATTGCACAGTAGAGCCAAATAGCGGATGGCTGCCTATGCCTGAGCAAGTGGATGGATTTGCTCAAGTGCACGTGAGCGGAACCGGAGGAGGTCCAAAATACGGAAACATACTTACAAGACCATTCGATTCTCCTCAGCATCGCTCTTCTGAGGAAGTGAAATTGGGATACTATGCCTGCACATTTGCTGAAAGCGGCATAAAGGCAGAAATTACAGCCGCAGAGCGAGCATCATTCTATCGATACACATATCCATCAGAGGACATCAAGAAAGAAGTGCACTTCGATCTGCAGTTCTTTCTTGGCAAAAACCCTGTGCCTAAAGCTCGAGAAGCTCAGCAATACGAAGAATCAGAACTGAAAGTTATCAACGATTCAGTGCAATGCGGCTGGCAAAGAATAAGCGGTGGATGGAATAACGGAGCACCTTACACAGTGTATTTCTACAGCATCACGCATCCACAAGGAAATGAGCTGCTGCAGAAAATAGGAATATCCTTCGTGTCCATCGACAAGGCGAAAACAAATCTGAATGAAGACATACCTCATTGGTCGTTTGAGAAAACATACCATGAATGCTTAAGCAAATGGAACAGCATTCTTGGCAGGGTGCAGCTGTCAGCATCCACACCTCTTGCTTACAAAAGAATGTTTTACACAGCGCTCTATCATACTATGATAATGCCTGTTGACAGAACAAAAGACAACGGACTATACGACGACTACTATGCTATCTGGGACACATACCGCACCAGCACTCCGCTAATCACGCTGCTCGACCCAGACAGAGCAACTTCGATAGCATCTTCACTGCTTGACATCTACAAGCATGATGGCTTCCTTCCTGATGCAAGAAGCGGAAATTCAAACGGTCGCACGCAAGGAGGCTCTAATGCTGAAATCGTGCTTGCAGATGCCTTGGCAAAGGGACTGAAGCTGGATTGGAAACTTGCACTGAAAGCAATGCTGAAAGATGCCACAGTGCCACCTGCCAATGATGAAGCAGAAGGCAGAGGAGGTCTCGCCGAATACAATTCGCTTGGCTACATTCCATACGGCATAGCTCGCGGAGGAAACCGCACCGTAGAGTACTCGTTCTGCGACTGGGCAATAGCTCAAGTGGCAAAGAATCAGAACAACACAAAGCTATACAACCAATACATGAAGCAGAGCGAACGTTGGAAAAATCTCTGGCGAAAAGACTATGTTCACGACGGAGCCCGCGGCTTCATCATGCCTCGCAGCAAAGATGGCGAATGGCTCGATTCCGTGCCATTTGGCCACAGCAAACTACAGCATAATTATTTTCGCTACACTCCCGATGTCAGCTACGAAGGTCCCTGGTATTGTGCTTGGTGGGACTGCTATTTCTACGAAGCATCATCGTGGGAATACTCCCTAAGCATACCGCACGACATACCTGCGCTCATTGAGGCCTGCGGAGGCAAAGAAGCATTTGAGCGACGTCTCGACACCTTCTTCGCCCACAACTACTACAACGTAGCCAACGAGCCTTCGTTCCTCACTCCGTGTTTATACCATTGGATTGGCAAGCCATATAAGAGCAGCGAACGAGTAGCATCTATTGTCAAGCAGCACTTCAACGACACGCCTCAAGGCTTGCCTGGCAATGACGATTCAGGCTCTATGTCCTCATGGCTTGCTTTCCACATGATTGGCTTATATCCAAATGCTGGACACGACTACTATTTAGTGCATTCCCCACTCATAGATGAGATAACAATATCATTAACAAACGGCAAGACTCTGCGCATCATCTCATCATCGCAAAAAAGCGAGCCAAACCCATCTCCTTCCTTCAACGGAACCCCTCTTCCTGATTGGCGCATCACTCATTCACAGCTTCTTGCCGGCGGTGAACTCATCATTCCATGCATTAATAAGCAGAGTTTGCTTGCTCACAACTATCAATTCAAGTATTCCCTTCACGGCCAGACACGTCGCTTCAACGTCCATTTCACTGAATCAAGCGACTCATTACGCCTACATTGGACAATAATGCGCAACCTAAAGCTATGGCAAGGAACATACACCATGTCCCCCATCTCGCGCCAGTATGCCACTGTTCTCAACTACGATCAGCCTCTTGACAATCAGCACCTCTCGCTGAGTGACCACCAAACCTTCGGCATCGTAAGTCGCTCTGTACTCAGAGACATAAAAGAGAAAGGCGAATGCGTATGGTCAAACACGCATTTCAAAGTCACCGCATCTACTGCCAATCCACCATTTCCTACTCCCCTCATCCACCTCACAGACACCGATGAAGGAGCAGAAATGTGGGTAGCCGATGACGAAGAATTGCCACTCATAGTGAAAATGATAAATAATCCAGTAGAGATCAATTGGGAAGTAAGCATTACCAAATAAACAAATAGCACAATTGCCGCAGTTCCCTTTCATGTACCACTTTGATAGGTACAAACTTACCGCTCTGCGACTGCGGCAACTACTGCCGTGCGACCTACGTTACTACCGCCTTGCCACTTACGTTTGTCGCACGGCAGTAGTTGCGAAAGTTGCAAGGCGACAGTAGTGAGAAAAGGAGAAAAGGGATATTTTATTAGCGAGAATGAGGATAATATGATATAAAAGAGGGGAAGATGGTAGGGGAAGATAGGGTATTTTCATAGGAGAGAATTTAAAAAATACACTTTTTAAAAAAAGTAATTTAAAAAAATGAAAAATGTAATTAATTAATTTTTTTCATCATACATAAGAAATCATCATCTACTTCTTCCCCACATTTTGCTACTAAAAAAGAAATACCTTGTTCTTCTTGTCGAAAAACAAGGTAAAAAGAAACATTTCAAAAAGCATTTTGGTCGATAGATAATTTATTTTTTTTGCAGAATATAAATCATTTACATCATAGTCATTCCATATCGTAAAACATGGTTAATCTGCGGTTATATCTTCGTCTATTATTCAGTTTCTCCTTCCTTGCCATCCTCTCACATTTTGTGCTAAGATACGGAATAATAATGGGTTTTGACAAGAGTTTTGGGAAACATAAGGGATGTTTTATAAAGTTTCACATTATAAATAATAGGAAATTGGATTTTATTTCGTAACTTTGCAAATGTTTTGTGCGCTAACGAGAATGGCGTATAGATAAACTTTCAATTAGTAACAGAATATTTTGCAAAATAGAATACAAAGAATCAGATGAAAGATTTTTTTGATGACATCATTGAGGAAGGCCAGATAGAGGGCAAAATCAGTTTCATCACAAGCATTGACACGACATCGAAGAGCCATTTGCTGGATGAGATCAAAAGCGAGGATTTCATACCAGTGCTGCCGCTGAGAGGCATAATGCTGTTTCCGGACACGCTCATACCTATCACAATCGGACGCGACTCGTCGCTGAAGCTGTTGAAGGAGGCGCAGAAGAATAACAAGCCGATAGCGGTGTTCAGTCAGGTGAACGACTCTGTGGATGATCCTGACTATGACCAGCTATACCACACTGGCGTAGTGGGCAAGGTGAACAAGGTGCTGAGATTGCCAGACGGCAGTCACACTGCTTTGCTGCAAGGCTTCAACCGTGCCCGATTGCTGGAACTGGACAGCAATGGCACATACATGCTTGGACGCGTGGAGAACTATCCAGAGGATGCCAACGAAAGGAGCAACAGGGAGTTTGTGGCTGTGGCTGACGCATGCAAGGAAACGGCTATAAAGCTGATGAGATGCAGCGAGCAGACTCTTGGCTCTGCTTTCGCCCTCAACAATATGACGGACAAGCCTCTCATCATCAATTTCATCTGTTCAAACCTCAACATCGCCAACAGAGAGCGCATCGTGCTGCTGGAGGACAACAACTTCACCGACCGCGGCTTCCACCTGCTCAGCATTCTTCAGAGAGAGTATCAGTACCTGACGCTGAAGATGAATATACAGATGAAGACACGCGAGGAGCTTGACAAGCAGCAGAGGGAATACTTCCTGCGTCAGGAGATCGAGAACATACAGGAAGAACTGGGTGAGAAAGGCACTGACGATATTTCCAAGCTGCGCGAGGCAGGGCTGAAGAAGAAGTGGGACGAGAAGACGAAGGATACGTTTGAGGAATGCATTGAGAAGCTTTCGCGACTCAGCAAGCACTCGCCTGACTACCAGGTAGAGTATTCGTATGCCAAGACAATGCTCGACTTGCCTTGGAATGAATACACGAAGGACAATCTGAACCTGAGCAATGCCGAGAAGGTGCTGAACAAGGACCACTACGGCATGGAGAAGGTGAAGGAGAGAATAATAGAGCACTTGGCTGTGCTGAAGATGCGTGGCGATTTCAAGAGCCCAATCATCTGTCTCTATGGCCCTCCGGGCGTGGGCAAGACCTCGCTTGGAAAGAGCATTGCTAAATCGATGAAAAGGAAGTATGTGAGGATGTCGTTAGGCGGATTGCATGACGAGGCAGAGATTCGCGGTCATAGAAGGACATACGTGGGCGCTATGCCGGGCCAGATTATCAAGAACATCATCAAGGCAGGCAGCAGCAACCCAGTGTTCATACTTGACGAGATAGACAAGGTGACTCAGAATGCAAATCATGGCGATCCTGCATCAGCACTGCTTGAAGTGCTCGACCCTGAGCAGAACTCTGCATTCCACGACAATTATCTGGAGGCAGACTATGACCTCTCAAAGGTGATGTTCATCGCCACAGCCAACAACATCAGCACTATCCCTGCTCCACTCCTCGACCGCATGGAACTCATCGAAGTGAGCGGATACCTGACAGAAGAGAAGATAGAGATTGCTAAGCGCCACCTCGTGCCTAAGGAGCTTGAGAACCTCGGCATGAAGGACTCTGGCGTGAAGATCGGCAAGGCAGCGATAGAGAAGATTATCGAGGACTACACTCGTGAGTCAGGAGTGCGCAACCTGAACAAGAACATAAACAAAGTGCTTCGCAAGGTGACGCTCAACTATGCCAAGGATGGCATACTTCCTGAGAAGGAGCTTAAGCCAAGCGATGTGAAGGAATACCTCGGCACAGAGCCATTCTCAAGAGACAAGTATCAGGGCAACGACTACTACGGCGTGGTGACTGGTCTGGCTTGGACAAGCGTGGGCGGCGAGATCCTGTTCATCGAGACGAGCGTAGATAACGGCAAGGGCGGCAAGCTCGGGCTGACAGGCAACCTTGGCGATGTGATGAAGGAGTCGGCAATGATAGCAATGCAGTACCTGAAAGAGCACTGCGACCTGCTTGGAGTGGATGCAGAGTGGTTTGAAAAGCACAATGTGCACATCCACGTGCCTGAGGGTGCAACACCGAAGGACGGTCCATCAGCTGGCATTACGATTGCCACATCATTGGCAAGCGCCATCACAAAGAAGAAAGTGAGGAAGAACATTGCCATGACGGGCGAGATAACGCTGAGAGGCAAGGTGCTGCCTGTGGGCGGTATAAAGGAGAAGATACTTGCTGCGAAGCGCGCTGGCATCACCGACATACTCATCTGCCACGAGAACAAGAAGAACATTGACGACATTCCAGAGAAGTATCTGCATGGAGTGACGTTCCACTATGTGGAGAACGTGAAAGATGTGCTGGAATTTGCATTGATAGATTGAGAAATATGACATTTGAACTACAACATACAGACCCGAAGACATCAGCAAGGGCTGGATTGATACACACAGACCACGGAGACATACAGACTCCGATATTCATGCCTGTGGGTACGCAAGCCACTGTGAAGGGCGTACATCTGCACGAGCTGAAGGATGACGTAAAGGCACAAATCATTCTGGGCAACACATACCACTTGTACCTGCGCCCAGGACTCGAAGTGATAGAGGCTGCTGGCGGCTTGCACAAGTTCAACGGCTTCGACCGTCCTATGCTGACCGACAGCGGCGGCTTTCAGGTGTTCTCGCTGGCTGGCATCAGAAAGATCAGAGAGGAAGGCGTGGAGTTCCGCAGTCATCTGGACGGCAGCAAGCATCAGTTCACTCCTGAGAAGGTGATGGATATTGAGCGAACCATCGGTGCCGACATCATCATGGCGTTCGACGAGTGTCCTCCAGGCACAAGCGACTATGACTACGCAAAGAAGTCGCTGGCGCTGACCGAGCGATGGCTGGACAGATGCATCAAGCGATTCAACGAGACAGAGCCAAAGTATGGCTACCAGCAGAGCCTCTTCCCTATTGTGCAAGGATGCACGTACACCGACCTGCGCAAGAAGGCGGCAGAGAATGTGGCAAGCAAGGGTGCTGACGGCAACGCCATCGGCGGCTTGGCTGTGGGTGAGCCAACGGATGTGATGTACGAGATGATAGAGGTGGTGAATGGCATACTGCCACAGGACAAGCCTCGATACCTGATGGGCGTTGGCACTCCTATCAATCTGCTGGAGGGCATTGAGCGCGGCATAGACATGTTCGACTGCGTGATGCCTACCCGCAATGGAAGAAATGCTCAGATATTCACAAAGCATGGAACTGTGAACCTGCGCAACAAGAAGTGGGAGATGGATTTCAGCCCACTGGATGCGGAGGGCGCATCGTATGTAGATACTATGTACACACGCGCATACGTACATCATTTATTTAAGGCACAGGAATTGCTCGCCATGCAGATAGCGTCGATCCACAATCTCGCCTTCTACCTCTGGCTGGTGGGCGAGGCAAGAAAACACATCATTGGTGGCGACTTTGCTGTATGGAAGGCTAAGATGGTTGAAGAATTAGGAAGAAGAGTGTAATGGTACTATTTGAAGAAGCAAACGGAAAGTTAGTGCCTCAAGGCAGCGAAGAGGACATAAAGGCATACTATGACTACGTTAAGTGGCTGAAGTCGAGAAAGGGCGTCAGCAGCAAGCAGAAGAAAGGCAGTATGCTGGAATGGTTGAGCGAGCATAACCCATTGTCTCGTCTCGACCGCTACATAATTGGCAAATTCTTAGGCACGTACTTCTTCTCTATTGCTTTGATTATCAGTATTGCGGTGGTATTCGACTTCAACGAGAACATAGACAAGTTCTTGTCGAGAGAGGCACCAATGAAGGCTATATTTCTGGACTACTACCTCAACTTCGTACCGTTCTACTCCAACCTCTTCAGTCAGCTATTCGTGTTCATATCTGTGATCTTCTTCACCACGAAGCTGGCAGACAACAGCGAGATCATAGCCATGATGTCGACAGGCGTAAGCTTCAACAGACTGCTGAGGCCATACATGATCTCCGCTCTCATCATTGCAGGACTGAACTATGGGCTTGGCGCATACATCATCCCTAAAGGAAACGTGAAGAGAGTGAAGTTTGAAAACCAATACAAGCGTCGCAAGGTGTTGAACTACACGTCGAACGTGCAGCTGGAAGTGGATTCTGGCGTGATCGCATACATAGGCAGGTATGAGGATGCGTACAAAACGGGATTCGACTTCACCCTGGACAAGTTCGAGAACAAGAAGCTGGTGAAGCACATGCAGGCGTACTCGATACAGTACGACACACTCTCGATGGAGCCATACCACTGGGTGGTGAACGGATACCAGTGCCGCGAACTGAAAGGCATGAGAGAGTACATCACATCGGGCGGCAAGCGCGACACTATCATCAAGATGGAACCACAGGACTTCCTGATCACCAATGATATGGAACAAACTCTTACCACTCCCGACCTGAGCAACTACATAGACAGGCAGAAGGCTCGCGGATTTGCCAACATCAAGAGCTTTGAGGTGGAGTACTGGAAGCGCACAGCCAACCCATTCGCCACGTTCATCCTCACCATAATCGGTGTGTCGCTCGCAGCGAGGAAGCGCAAGAACGGCATGGGCATCGCTCTCGGCATTGGCTTGGGACTCATATTCGCATACATCATGTTCCAGACGGTATCGTCTAGCTTTGCCATCAATGCAAACGTTCCGCCGCCAGTAGCAGTATGGATTCCAAACGTGTTCTTTGCCTTCATCGCATTCTTCTATTACAAGAAGGCACCAAGGTAAAGAGAAGGTAGAAAGAAAACAACAACAAAGAAGATAAAATGTATTTTGACGAACTGAATATATCGGACGATTTGCTTGACGCTCTTGATGCGATGAATTTTGAAGAGTGCACGCCAATACAAGAGCAGGCAATACCGAAAATACTTGATGGTCACGACCTTATGGGCATCGCTCAGACGGGTACTGGCAAGACGGCAGCATACCTGTTGCCTGTGCTTGACGAACTCAGCCACGGCGACTACCCAAAGGACTCTGTGAACTGCATCATCATGTCGCCTACCAGAGAGTTGGCGCAGCAGATAGACCAGCAGGTGGAAGGCTTCGGCTACTACCTGGATGGGGTGTCGTCGGTGGCTGTGTATGGAGGCAACGACGGCGTGCGTTTCGAGCAAGAGAGAAGAGGCCTTGAGCTTGGCGCAGATATCATCATCGCCACGCCAGGCAGACTGATCAGCCACCTGAACAGCGGACACATCGATTTGAAGAAGACTTCATTCTTCATCCTTGACGAGGCTGACAGAATGCTCGACATGGGCTTCTATGACGACATTATGAAGATAGCAAGCTACCTGTCGGAGGATAGGCAGACCATCATGTTCTCTGCCACAATGCCAGAGAACATACAGAAGCTTGCTAACAACATACTCCACAACCCTGTGGAAGTGAAGATAGCGGTATCTAAGCCTGCTGAGAAGATAAATCAAACAGCTTACGTCTGCCATGAGGGCATGAAGGACAACCTCGTGGAGAAAGTGCTGAAGGATGACGAGCTGGACAGAGTTATCTTATTCGCTTCGTCGAAGCAGAAGGTGAAGGAGCTGAGCCTGTCGCTGAAGAGAAAGGGCTTCAACGTAGGCGCAATGCACTCCGACCTGGAGCAGAAGGAGCGCGACGAGATTATGCACAAATTCAAGAACAGGAAAATCAGCATCTTGATTGCAACTGACATCGTGAGCCGAGGCATTGACATTGATGACATTCAGATGGTGGTGAATTACGATGTACCGAGAGATGCAGAGGACTATGTGCACCGAATAGGCAGAACGGCAAGAGCCAACAGAGAAGGCCAGGCAGTGACACTCGTAACTCCACGCGACTGGCATCACCTGCTCAAGATCGAGGCTCTGATTGAGAAAGAGATAGACAAGCCCGACCTGCCTGAGGGCTGCGGAGAGAAGCCAGACATTGCAGACTTAAAAAAGAAGAAGAATGGTTCTAACAATAGACATAGGAAACACAGCAATAAAGGTGGCGGCGGTGGAAAGAAGGCAAAACCAGCAACCGATGGAAATTCTGCTGATGCAGCGAATGGAGGGACACAACCTTCAGCATCTAAAAAGAATAAAAGACGACATCACAGAAAGAGCAAACCTGCAGCCGGAGAGAATCCAGAACCACAGAATTGACGGCATAGTAGTATCGTCCACAATAGGTTATAGCAATGAACTGAAAGATTTACTAAAAGACCACGATACTATCTATCTCGACTGGCAGACAAGAATTCCGTTGCAGAACTTGTATGGCACACCAAAGACTTTAGGTCCTGACAGACTGGCTGCTGTGATTGGCGCTCACGCCAAGCGTCCCACAGAAGACATACTCGTGATAGACATGGGAACTGCTATTACTTACGATTTCGTGAATGCGCAAGGGCAGTACCTTGGAGGCAACATTGCACCAGGCATAGAAATGCGACTGAGAGCTCTGCACGACTACACTGCCAAGTTGCCACTCGTTAGCGCTGAGGGCGACTGCCCAAGCTTCGGGTGCAGCACTGAAACAGCTATCAGAGCAGGCGTGATGAGGGGCGTGAAACATGAAATTGAAGGCTACATTCGTGAATTTATGTCAAAAAACAGTGATGTTTCAGTTTTTTTAACGGGCGGGAACACCATAAATTTTGAAGACTCCCTAAAAAGGCGTATTTTTGCAGACAAATTCCTGGTTCACGAAGGTCTTGCAGAGGTATTCTACTACAATTGCTGCATAGAATCATAACAAGGATAATCATATTTGAAATAAAGAATAATGAAGAAAAATCTTTTAGCAATAGCCGTTGCGACGCTGTCTTGTGGAGCTTATGCCCAGAACGGCATCAATTCTCCATACTCACGCTATGGCTTCGGACTTCTGTCCGAACGCTCTGTTGGCTTCAACAAAGGCATGGGTGGTGTTGCACAGGGATTCCGCGATGGCCAGCAGGTAAATATAGCCAACCCGGCATCGTACTCGGACATTGACTCTCTCACGGCTCTGTTCGACCTCGGCATCTCGCTTCAGAACGGCAACTACAAGATGGGTAACGCACAGCAGAACATCAGAAACTCAAGCTTTGACTACTTCGCTTTCCAGTTCCGCGCTGCAAAGAATGTGGGCGTTACCGTGGGGCTGATGCCAATTTCAAACACGAAGTACAGTTTCTCGTCACAGAGCGAAGTGCTGGAAGGCACTGAGAACGTGTCGTCTAACTATGCCTATACAGGCGATGGCGGATTGCGCGAAGTTATTCTCGGCGTGGGATGGCGACCAGTGAAGCCTCTGTCGATTGGCGCTAACCTCAGCTACGTGTGGGGCAACTATACTCACACCATGAACATGCAATACAACGAGTCGTCGGCATTCAACCTCAGACGCTACTGCGAAGCTGACATAAGCACATACAATGCTCAAGTTGGCGCACAGTATATCCAGCCAATCTCGAAGAAAGACAAGATCGTGATCGGAGCAACTTACACTTTCGGGCATGATGTGAACAATGACGCGTTTCGCAACACTCAGCTCACGCATATTGCTCAGACGAACTACGGCGTGCAGACCGTGATTGACACGCAGACCATCGATTCCATCAAGAATGCGTTCCAGTTCCCTACTTCGCTTGCAGCCGGCGTGACCTACTACCACGACGACCGACTGAGAGTGGGTGCGGATTTTGAGATACAGAAATGGAGCGATTGCCGCTTCCCTACTGAGGTCAGCAAGGGAAATGCCACTACATATCTATCGCAGACAGGAGTGCTCAACGACCGCACAAAAATGTCTTTAGGCATGGACTGGACTCCTGATCCTCTTGCTCGCGGATACCTGAAGCGCATGACTTACAAGGTGGGAGGATACTATTCGCAGTCTTACGCCAATGCTGACCTCAGCGGCAAGATCACAGACAAGCCAACAGAGTTTGGCATTTCGGCAGGATTCTCGATGCCTATAAAAAACAGAAACCTGATTTTCGCAAACTCGTCACGTATCAATGTTGCTGTGCAGTGGGTGCATACAAACATCCCTTACCTCAACTCTGCCACAATGGCGAAAAGCACTCTCACAGAGAACTACCTCAAATTCTGCCTTGGCGTGACAATCAACGAGCATTGGTTCTACAAGTGGAAGCTTGAATAGTAAACTCTGCGTCTGATTTTGACATCAAAGCAACAGTTAAACTGTTAAAAGAGGCAAAATGCTATTCAAATTAGGAGTTTGACTATAAAAAAGTATAGAAATCCTCTCGCAATGTAAAACTCATTTATTATCTTTGCACTCAGAATCAGAGATTCATATAATTAAAGCGATTATTAATCTACACACTAATAACTAATTATGAAGAAGATTTTATTAGCATGCTCACTTTTGCTGGCTGCAGTAGGCGTTTCTGCTCAGGACCTCAGAGGTACATCACTTAACGATCGTTTGGCTAACAACCCAGACAGTGCTGACGTGCTCGGAAGCCTTTCACTCTATCAGGACGCTTTCAAGCGCCAGAGCTTCGTAGAGGCTATTGAGCCATGGGAATTCGTTTTCAACAAGGCTCCTCTCTCTATGGTGCGCGTCTATACTGATGGCGCTTGGATGTTCGAGCAGCTTGTTCAGAAGGAAACTGACGCTGAGAAGAAGAATGAGTACTTCAAGAAGCTCATGAACATCTATGATCAGCGCTTGAAGCACCTCGACGCTCTCAACTCATTCGCTACTCCTAAGACTACTTCAACAAAGGGTAACATCATCTGCCGCAAGGCATACGACTACTACTACTTCTGCCCTAACATGAACAACAACGAGGCATACAAGATGTTCAAGGAGGGTATCGAAGACATGGGTCCTAACACTGAAGGCTTCGTGCTTTTCGGCTTCATCGAATGCTCATACAACCGCTTCATGCAGAACAAGGATAACATCGACATTCGTCAGGACTTCATCAATGACTACATGCTCACTAACGATATCTGCGACCGACTCCTCGATCAGGCAAAGGAATATCCATCAGAGACTATCCCTGCAGACCCAGAGTCTGAGGATTCAACAAAGTGGGTTGAGCAGGTCATCCTCGCTCCTGAGGCAGAGAAGATCATCGTGAACTATCAGCCTGTACAGGACCAGTGCAACAGTCTCTTCGTACAGTCAGGCGCTGCAGACTGCGACGCTCTTGAGAAGATTTATTCAGCTCAGGTTGAGGCAAATAAGACTAACCTCCAGTACCTCAACTCTGTCCTTCAGATCCTGAACAATTTCGAGTGCGAGAAGTCAAACATCTACTATGTAGCTGCCGACTACGCTTACCAGATCAACAAGACTCCACAGGCTGCAATCGGTAAGGCATCTAAGCTCTTGAAGGAAGGCAACACTAACGAGGCTATCAAGTACTTCGAAGAGGCTATCGACCTCGAGACAGACAACGCAAAGAAGGGCAAGTATTCTTACATCATCGCAGCTCTCCTCTACAAGAAGGGCAACCTTGCAGGATGCCGTCAGTACTGCCGAAAGACTCTCCAGTACAACCCATCTAACGGTGGTGCATACCTTCTCCAGGCAAGCTGTATCGCTCGCTCTGCAAGCGGTGACCACCTCAACCAGAGCTACTACTACTGCCTCGCTACTGACTATTGCAACAAGGCGAAGTCTGTCGATCCAGCTTCTGCAGCAAAGGCAAACCGTCAGGCTGCTGGCTACGCAGCTCACTACTATCCAAAGTCAGAGGCATTCTTCGCTGGCATCAAGGCTGGTCAGCGCGTGAATGTGGCTGGCGAGAGCACAACTCTCCGTCTCCGCTAATAGCAATCGACTGTATCTATGAAAGTTGTCACTACACATATAATTAGCTTAACAGCAGTCCTCACGACTGCTGTTTTGCTGTTTTCCACATCCTCGTGCAGTGACAAGGATGAGAAGAAAGGCCCTGACGTTGGCGTTAGAGATTCGCTGCCAATCCTGAAGTCGGTGGGCGTAAGCACACTGATTTCCGACTCTGGTGTGATTCGCTACAAGATGATATCAGAGGACTGGTTCATCTACGACAAGAAGGATCCTACGTATTGGTCTTTCGAGAAAGGCATGTTTATTGAGAAGTTTGATGAATCGCTACACATCGAAGCTTTCATCTCCTGCGATACGGCATACTATTACGACAAAAAAGAACTTTGGGAACTTAGAGGGCGCGTGTTCGTGAAGAACTTGAAGGGCGAGACTTTCAAAACATCACTGCTCTACTGGGATCAGGCATCGCACCGCATCTATTCTGAACGATACATGGAAATCGATGGCGAGACTCAAAAGCTATCTGGATACAATTTCAGTTCTAACGAGCAGATGACTGATTACATCATCCATTCTTCCAAAGGGCAATTCCCTCTCAAGGACACAGACCCTACTCCACAGCCAGATCCAGAGCTGATGGAACAACAAAACCAACAAAACTAAGCAATTGCTCAAAATCAAGAGTAAATTTGTTCAAAACGAGCAAAAAAGGCTAAAGATTCACATGAAAATGAAAAATCTTTAGCCTTTTTACATTCTATCTCTATTTTTTTTTGTAATTTTGCCTAAAATTGTGAATACTGTAATCATCGGACAATGAAATTGCTCGATGGATTCGTATTTTCAGGCATTTTTGATGCCTATAAAAGCAAATAAATAATAACAAATAAATAACAAAAAAATGGCAGCATTACAAAGTATTAGAAAAAGGGGCGTGCTCCTTGTTACAGCCATCGCGGTGGCTCTCTTCCTTTTCGTGGCAGGAGACTTGTTCCGCGGACTCGAAAGCGTATTCCAGAATTCGAGTCAACAGGTAGGTGAAGTTGACGGAAAGTCACTCTCCATCCAAGAGTATCAGAAAATGATTGACGAAGTTCAGACTTACTTCGAGATAGCTCAGCAGAAGAGCTCATTCAATGAGGACGAACTCAATCACATCAAGGATCAGGCTTGGCAGACATACGTGCAGTCTGAGCTCATCAAGAAGGAATGTGACGCTCTTGGTCTTTCAGTAGCAGACGAAGAGGTTTCAGAAGTAATCAAGAGTGGTCTCAACCAGATGCTTCAGGTTCCTATCTTCATGAACCAGCAGACTGGCCGTTATGACTACTCTACTGTCAGCACATTCCTCGCAGAGTACAAGAAGATGAAGGAAGCTGGCACTCAGGCTCCAGAGATGTATGAGAAGATTTACAAGTACTATCTCTTCGCTCAGCGTCAGATTCGCGACCAGCTTCTCTCGCAGAAGTACATGGCACTCATTTCTAACTGCTTCCTTTCTAACCCTGTTGAAGCTAAGTATGCATTCGACAGCCGTGCTTCAGAATCAGACATCCTCCTTGCAGCTATCCCAGCTTCAACTATCAAGGATGACGCTGTTAGCGTTTCTGATGATGAGATTAAGGCTAAGTACAATGAGGACAAGGCAAAGTATGAGCAGTATGTTGAGACTCGCGACGCTAAAATCATCGACATCCAAGTGGTTGCAAGCGCTGCAGACAAGAAGGCTACAGAGAAGGATCTTGCAGAGGTGGCAGAGAAGCTCAAGGCAGCAGAGACTAACACAGCAGCTGGCAATGCTGTTCGCCAGGCAAGCTCACTCATTGCATACACAGACATCTACAAGACTAAGGATGCTTTCCCACCAATGATTTCTTCGAAGCTTGATTCTGCCGCTGTTGGTACAGTCGCTACGCCTGCTTATGACGCAATGACTAACACATATTATACATATAAGGTTCTTGGCAAGACTACACAGGCAGACTCAGTTCTCTTCCGTCAGCTTGGTGTGATTGGCAAGGACGAAGCAGACATCGCAAAGAAAGCAGACAGCATCATGACAGCTCTCAGCGCAGGTGCTAAGTTCAAGGACATCGCAAAGAAGTACAACCAGGTTGGTGACTCTTCATGGATCGCTTCTTCACAGTTCGAGTCTGCAGCACTCGACGCTGACAACACAAAGTATGTATCAACAATCTACGGCATGAGTGCAGGAGAGACAAAGAAGCTCACTCTCGACAACGGCAGCACTGTTATCCTTCAGGTTATCAAGACTGCTAACTCTGTTACAAAGTACAACGTTGCAGCAGTAGTTAAGGAGCTCAAGTTCTCTGACGAAACTTACAGCCACGAGTACAACAAGTTCAGCTCATTCATTGCAGAGAACACAACTCTCGAGCAGATTGAGGCTAACGCTCCTAAGAACGGCTACACAGTTCGTCCTGTAGAAGACCTCACAACTGCAGCTCACGGCATCCAGGGCATCCACAACACTCGCGATGCATTGAAGTGGGTATTTGACGAGGACAAGATTGGCGGCATTTCTCAACTCTACGAATGCGGCAGCAACGATCACCTCCTCCTCGTTGCCCTCACAGGCATCAACAAGGAAGGCACTCGCTCACTCGACAAGGTGAAGGAAGCTATCACTGAGGAACTCAAGAACGAAAAGAAGCTCGACAAGATCTACGAGTCTCTCAAGGGTGTGAAGAGCGTTGCTGAAGCAAAGGCAAAGAACGCAGTTATCGACACTGTTAAGCACGTTTCATTTGGTGCTCCATCATTCATCGCAGCAACAAGCGCTTCTGAGCCTCTTGTAGGCGCAGCTGCTGACAAGACTGCCAAGGGTGCATTTGCTGGCCCTATCAAGGGCAACGCAGGTGTTTATGTTCTCCAGGTTCTCAACAAGACTAAGACTTCTGAGAAGTTTGACGAGAAGTCAGAGCAGACATCTCTTGCAATGTCAGCATTCCGCAATGCATCAAACAACATCATCAACACTCTCTACCTCAATGCTAAGGTAAAGGATAATCGCTACAAGTTCTTCTAAACCGATAGATTAATTTGTTCAGCATACAAAAAGGTAAATCAAGGTTTCTTGGTTTACCTTTTTCTTGTGTTATAATTTACTCTCATCAATGCTGATATGCATGATCGGCACAAGAAGAGGCACCATCTACGATATTTTTCACATTTTATTGTATCAATCCTGAAAAAAAACAGAAAAAGTTTTGGTGCTTTAGCAGAAAATCACTATTTTTGCATCACAAATTGATAAAGCATGATGAGATCATTAAACAACATATCAAAGATAGCATTATTTGTAGGATGTTTGGCAATGCCAGCGTCTATGCTTGCTGATGACAATCAGAAGGCACAGACAGAAATGGAAATGAACCAGATATCCATTAGTGTCAGTGCATCAAATCTCAGAGTGAAGAATGCGGATGGCGGAATTCTCCAGATCTACAGCATCACTGGTGAGTTGATTCTGACGCACAAGATTGATGGACAGTCAAAATCTTATGATTTAGCAAACCTCCAGCATGGCGTTGTTTACATCGTGAAGATTGGCAATTTTACACGTAAGATTTACCTTCGCTGATAATGGATGAAGTTTCATATATATAATGTGTAGATTTACCATAGATCTGCACATTTTTTGTTTTTAAACTATCTTTGATTGATAAAGTCATAATATAAAAACATGATTACTAATGGCGAAATTTGACGAGAAGGATATTCTGTTGAAGCTAAAGGACCCTCGAACGAAGCGTAAAGCGTTTGAGGCGATTGTCAATGCATATTCCAGGCAATTGTATTGGCAGATTCACCATATAGTACAAAATCATGATGACGCTGACGACGTGCTGCAAAACACTATGCTCAAAGCATGGAACGGAATAGATGCATTCAATGCTGACGCTGCCCTATCCACTTGGCTATACAGGATCGCATACAACGAATCGGTAACATGGATGAAGCACAACAAGCAGATGACGTCGATTGACGATGAAGATTTCAGCGGAGCCAACACGTTCGTTGCAGACGAATACTTTGACGGAGACAACACTCAGCTCCTTCTGCAGGAAGCCATCTCTACCCTTCCGGCAAAGCAGAAGCAAGTTTTCTGCATGAAATACTACGAAGACAAGAAATATGATGAGATCTCATCATTGGTAGGTACAAGCGTTGGAGCCCTAAAGGCTTCATACCATTTAGCGGTGGAGAAGATAACAAAATTCATGAAAATGAAAGAATCGTAAAATAATTCACATTGGTTTTAAACCTTTCGTAAAAAAACACATCTAAATCAATAAACAAATCAATACACAACAATATGAGTAATAAAGAGAATAGAATATTAAACGACTCAGGCGCACAGTATCCATTCAAGGTGCCAGAAGGTTATTTCGACAATCTTACGGCTCGTATAATGGAACAGATTCCTGAGGAAAAGCAAGAAACTATAGTGGTAAGCATGACTCCGCGCAAGAACAACTCGAAGAAATGGATTAGTGCTTTGTCCATTGCTGCTTCCCTTGCTCTTGTGGCTATCATCTCCCCAAAGATGATGAAATCGCCAGGAGAATTGCCTGATAATGCTCACGCCCAGAACACGATAGAGTATAGCGAAGAGGATGCATACAACGAAGATTTCGTAATGTACTCTATGGTGGACAACAGCGACATCTACGATTACCTTTCCGGAGGGTACGAAAACTAAAAACAGAAAGCAATCAAACTCCCTTTACGAGAGTGAATTAAACATCACTTTTATATTATGCACAAAACAATTCTAACATTCTTAGCATTGGCTTTAAGCTTGTCGGTGTTTGCACAGTCAAATGGAGGATTTGGAGGTCAAAGACGATTTGACAACAATCATCAAAGACCAGAATTCTCGCCTGAGCAATTTGTGAAGGAATTGAAGGATTTCGTAACGAACGAGGCACAGCTGACACCTCAAGAGGCTAACCGCTTTTTCCCTATGCTATTCGAGATGCACGACAAGACTCGAAAGATTCAGGACAAGCAGAGGGAACTGTCGATGAAGGCTATGATGGGTGAGGCACAAATGACCGAAGCTCAGTATGCGAAGACTGTGGATCAGATTACAAAGCTTGAGGTTGCGGCAAAGGAAATCGAGCAAACGTATTACAAGAAGTTCCACACTGTGCTCAGCTGGAAAAAGATTTACAAGGTACGCGTAGCCATCAACAGATTCCACATGCGTGCGCTCAGCAAGTTCCAGCCAGGCAGAGGCAATCCTTCTCGAGGTCCTCAAGGATTTCCACAGAACAAAGGGGGGCAAAACGGGCGTTGAAACCTATTTTTGAAAGTTTTAAGATATATTATTTGACAATAACACTGAAAAGTGCTAACTTTGCAAATTATTATGCATTGTTAGCGCTTTTCGTTTTGACGGAAACGCAGATATGATAAAGGAAGTTTAATATTTATCCAACAATAGATCATTATGAAGAAAATTATAATCACTCTCATGGCAGCTGTGCTTCCTCTCATGATGCAAGCACAGAGTGAAGGTCTTTTTGCACGCAAGACTATGAAATCTGCAAAAGGAGATATGTCTGAATACGCTAAGCCTGGCGCCATTCCAGAGAAAGAAGGTAAAGTGGTGTTCAGCGATGTACTCTCAGTCCCTGGCAAGTCGAAAAGCGATATTTACAACAGTATCGCTCAGTGGGCAAGTCTTCGCTACGAGCCAAATACAACTCGCGGAATGTACACAGACGCTGATTTCTTCAAGAATATTGAATACTCTTCTGTGAAGAAAGCAGACAAACAGGCTGGCGTGCTCAAATGCATGGGAGCAGAGGAGCTTATTTTCTCAATCAAGACGCTTGCCAAGAACTATACACAAGCATTCTACACTCTGGATCTTGCTGTGAGCGATGGCAAGATTGAGTTTAATCTCCACTCTTTGTCATTCAATGTGGACCAAGGCGAAGGCCAGTTCATTCGCATGAAAGCAGAGGACTGGATCGTGGATAGTGAATGCCTCAATAAGAAAGGCGAACTCAGAAAGATTCCTGGAAAGTTCCGCGTGAAGACTATCGACTTGGTAGATGAATTGAAGAAAGAAATTCTTGAAGCTGCAAGCAAATAAACTCTCTATGAACTCGGAAGAAATAGACAAAATCATTGCAGAGGCTGTAGCTGAAAGCAAAAGCCAGAGCAGCAAGAAGTGGCATAAGCCAGGCAAATCGTCTGCTGACGGAATCATGACTGCTCGTAAGGTGCTTAATTGGACTTTCATGATTGGGTTCATTGCAGCAATCATTATTTATTTTGCTATGCCAGAACAAAAAGTTTTGTTCTTCAGCGTAGGTTTTGGAGCTATGGTTCTCAAGCTTGTTGAGTTCTATCTTCGTTTCATGTTTTAATTTAACAAGAAGGTATTAAGGTTTTGAAATCAAGACTACTATACATATTCATTTTAGCATTTGTGTTCGTCTGTTCTGCTACTGCTCAGCGACAAATAACGGAACTTGAGTCCAATACTGACATGCAAATGGACTCTCGTCAAGACTCCCTCTCTTCAAGCAGCTCAGACATCGTGCCATGCGACATTAGGGCGTGGACGATAGACGAGAAGTTCGGAAACATTTTCCCTACTATTGTTGACACGCTTTCGCACATGTTTCAGAACAGCAATCTGCCTGAAGGAGCGTACGGCAACTACAATACGCTTGGCAATGTTGGTTCCCCTCGAATGTCACGTGTATTCATGGATAGAAAGCCTATGTCAAACTTTCTGTTCACGGATCCGTTCGATATGTTCTTTGTCAATACGGACGATTTTCGCTTCTACAACACGAAATCGCCATACATGAATATCACCTACAACTGGTGCGGCTCGAAGACAACAGGTGATGATCATGTGAAAGTCATCTACACAAACAACGCAGGCAAGAGAGTAAACATAGGTGGTATATTCGATTACATCTACGGCCAGGGCTACTATGACAAACAAGCAACTTCTTTCATTAATGCCAGTGCATGGGCATCGTATCTTGGCGACAAGTACAATTTCCACATGTACTACATGCACAACTTCATGAAGATGGCAGAGAATGGAGGAATTGAGGATATTAGATACATCACTAATCCTGAGAGCATGAGCAACAACTATGGCAGTTCGGACATCCCAACAAGACTCACAGACACGTGGAATCGTCAGGAGCACGATGTGCTGTATTTCAACCATCACTACAACATTGGATTCTACAGAACTGATGACACTGACACTGCGAATGTAAAGACAGAATTCGTTCCTGTCAGCAAAGTCTTCCACACGCTCAAAATAATGAAGATGGCACGCAACTACCGTGCATTCAGTGAACCAAACAACTACCACTCTTACACATACTTGCCAGGCGATTCAACAAATGACAACACCAAGAACTTACACATCAAGAATTTAGTAGGTCTTTCTTTGTGTGAAGGTTTCAATAAATGGGCAGTATTTGGCATCAATGCCTACGTTGGTCACGAGTACAATAATTACACACTCGCCGACTCCATATCACGTATCGGATTCACACCGAATCCACGTCTCTTATCAAAGAAGGAAGCAGAAAACGATTTCTTCATTGGCGGACAAATTATCAGATCGCAAGGCAATCTGATACATTACGATGTAAATGCTGAGTACATGATTGCAGGAGACAAATTCGGTCAATTTGATATTAATGGGCATGCAGAAGCAAACATACCATTTTTGAAGGACACACTATCATTGTCCGTGAATGGATATATCAAGGATTTGTACCCAAGCTATTATTTCCGCCATTGGCACTCAAAGCATGCATGGTGGGACAAAGACAGCAAGAAAGAATTCCGCCAGCGCATCGAAGGCGCTGTATCTTTGCCTAAGACTAAAACGCAGCTCACATTTGGCATAGAGAACATCAAGAATTTCTGTTATTTCCAAAACACAGGAACTATTCTTGAGCCAGAGTCAAGAACTCCGATAATCACTAATAACATCACTCCTATTCAAGCATCAAAAGCTATCAGAGTCGTCAGCGTGAATCTTCGTCAAGACTTTGCTTTAGGCATACTACACTTAGATAATAACTTCACATATCAATACAGCTCAAGCCAAGAGATCCTGCCTCTGCCTACGATCTCTACTTATCACAATCTGTACATTAAATTCAAGATTGCAAAAGTGCTAAACACAGAATTAGGAGCAGATGTGAAGTATTTCACAAAATATTACGCACCAGATTACTCTCCAGTAATGGGACAGTTCATGAATCAGCATCAAGCTAACCGTGAGGAGATAGGAGATTATCCGATAGTCAGCGGCTACGCAAACTTCCTTCTCAAGCGTGCAAGATTCTATGTCCAGTACTATCATGCAAACCAGGCTTATGGACGATATTTCTGGGCACCTCACTACCCTATGAATCCTGCTGGAGTTCACTTCGGAATCAGCTGGAATTTCTATGACTAAATACTAACAAACCAAAACATAATGGCAACAGTAGATGACAAGAAAGTGATTTTCTCCATGGTAGGCGTAAGCAAAACTATTCAGCAAAATCAAAAGCAAATACTCAAGAACATTTACCTCAGCTTTTTCTATGGAGCAAAGATAGGTATCGTAGGTCTTAATGGCGCTGGTAAATCAACGCTTATGAAGATTATTGCTGGCATTGATCAGCAATTTCAAGGCGAAGTGGTTTGGGCACCAGGATACACTGTTGGCTACTTGCCACAGGAACCGCCGCTCGACGAGACAAAGACTGTGAAAGAGAATGTAATGGAAGGAGTGCAGCATGTGTATGACGCACTCAGAGAATACGATGAAATCAACGACAAATTCGGTCTTCCAGAATACTATGAGGATCCTGACAAGATGGATACTCTTATGAATCGCCAGGCAGAGCTTCAAGATATAATTGATGCAACTGACGCATGGAATATGGACTCGAAGCTGGAACGTGCGATGGATGCACTGAAATGCCCTCCTGCAGATTGGAATGTAACGAATCTTTCTGGAGGCGAGCGACGCAGAGTTGCTCTCTGTCGCCTACTTCTTCAGAAACCTGACGTCCTCCTTCTCGACGAGCCAACCAACCATCTTGATGCAGAATCCATCGACTGGCTCGAGCAGCACCTCCAGCAATATGAAGGAACCGTAATTGCTGTAACACACGACCGTTATTTCCTTGATGACGTGTCTGAATGGATTCTTGAGCTTGACCGAGGAGAAGGCATCCCATGGAAAGGAAATTACTCATCATGGCTCGACCAGAAGAGCAAGCGCATGGCTCAGGAAGAAAAGTCAGCTTCCAAGCGTCGCAAAGCATTGGAGCGAGAACTTGAATGGGTACGTATGGCACCTAAGGCACGCCAGGCAAAGGGAAAGGCTCGTCTGAACTCATACGACAAGATGCTTAACGAAGAGCAGAAACAGAAAGAAGAAAAGCTTGAGATATACATTCCAAATGGTCCTCGCCTTGGCAACAAGGTTATTGAAGCACAGCATGTTGCAAAAGCATTTGGAGACAAAGTTCTCTTTAGCGACCTAAACTTTAACCTTCCACCAAATGGCATCGTAGGCGTGATTGGCCCTAACGGAGCAGGCAAGACAACCCTCTTCCGTCTCATTATGGGACTTGAAAACGCTGATGGAGGTACATTCGAAGTTGGTGAAACAGTAAAGCTGAGCTACGTTGACCAGCAGCACAAAGATATTGATCCAGAGAAGAGCGTATATCAAGTAGTGTCACAAGGCAATGAAACAATCCGCATGGGTGGCCATGACATCAATGTTCGTGCATACCTCTCACGCTTCAATTTCAACGGAGCTGACCAAGAAAAGAAATGCAGCGTTCTGTCAGGTGGTGAGCGTAACCGTCTCCACCTTGCCATCGCTCTCAAACAAGAAGGCAATGTTCTCCTTCTCGACGAGCCGACCAACGATATCGATGTCAACACTCTCCGTGCCCTCGAAGAAGGTCTTGAGAATTTCGCTGGATGTGCAGTAGTAATCAGCCACGACCGCTGGTTCCTCGACCGTATTTGCACACACATCCTTGCATTCGAAGGCAATGGAGAAATCTTCTACTTCGAGGGAAGCTACACCGAATACGAAGCAAACAAGGCAAAACGCCTCGGTCTAGAAGAGCCTAAGCGTATACGCTACCGTAAACTTATGGACGAGTAATCCACAAGATAATGCATTTGCAATACTATAGACAAGCAAGCAATAGCAATACTATAAAATAGAAAAAGCTTGAACACAAAAAAGAATAGAGTCTATCAAAACTCTATTCTTTTTTATAAAATATACTATATGTAGCTGCTTGCAGCAACTGTGTCACTTTTCCATATCCTCTTGCTCTTCTGCAGTCATAGGAAATTTTTTAAGCCATTTCATCTGGCGTACACACCAAGACTGTCGCTTATACATATATTTTGTGGGATTTGCAGAATTGAATTTAATCGGATTAGGGAGACTAATAGCAATAAGCGCACATTGATTGCGTGTAAGATCTTTAGCATCACACCCAAAGTGTTCTTGGGCAACAGCTTGTGCACCATATATTCCATCTCCCATCTCAATAGTGTTGAGATAAACTTCCATGATTCGCTGTTTATCCCACATCACTTCCATGAGCACAGTAAAATACGCTTCAATTCCTTTTCTCACCCACGCAAGCTTGCCATCTGCCCGAGTAGGAAACAAGAATACGTTCTTAGCTGTTTGCTGACTGATAGTGGAACCGCCACGCTTGCGCTTGTCACTCTTTCTCTCATCCATAACACGCTTTATAGCATCAAAGTCAAATCCATGATGAGTGAGATAGTTCTGGTCTTCTGATGCCCATACAGCAAGAGGTAGATCTGGACTTATCTCGTCCAGCGACACCCATTCGTGATGCCAGCGTATCTCCTCGCCTCTGCTTATTTGCTGGTATGCCCTAATGAACATTAGGGGAGAACAAGGAACTGGAACATACTTGAATAATAAAACCAAAAAGATGCTACCCGCAACAATAACGAGTAGCATCCATTTTATGAAATTGCAAATCTTTTTCATTACTGAAGTGTACCTGCATTAGCAGCATCAACCATAGCCTTTGAAGGGTAAAGATAAACCTCTACACGACGGCTTGCCTTCATATCCTCTTTGCCATTTGCATCATAGATGAGGTAGTCAGGGTTCTCACCGTAACCATCAGTTGACTTAATCTGACCAACGTTTACACCACAAGTACCAGTAAGATAAGCCTTAACTGCATTAGCACGGTTCTGGCTGAGTGTGAGGTTTGTTGCATCAGCGCCATCAGAGCTTGCGAAACCGAGGATTGCAACGTCGCAATCAGTATATACGTTAAGCACTGTGCTTGCAAACTGCTTGAGAGAGTTCTGAGCACCTGCCTGAAGGTTAGACTTACCAACCTGGAAGAGAATACCATTATCGAATGTAACCTTAACTGCTGCATTACCGTTTGCATCAGTAGTTGACTCAACCTGTGCGTTAGCTACAGCCTCAGCAGCAGCCTTAGCCTTATCCATCTTCTTGCCAATGAGAACGCCAGCTGTTGTGCCAACTGCAGCACCAACACCAGCACCTACAAGTGTAGCAGTCTTGCTCTTACCAACAAGGAACTTACCAACAAGAGCGCCTACAGCAGCACCAGAAGTACCACCAATAATACCGCCTTTTGCAGTGTTGCTCATACCGCAACCAGAAAGAACTACGAGTGCTGCCATAAGGAGAGCACTGAACTTGAAATTCTTCATAATCTTTTTACTTTAATTAATAAGTTTATAAATGAATAATATTCTTTATTTTACATTAACAAATGAGATATAAAACATATTTCAAGTGCAAATATCGCAATTTTCAACGATATATAAGTTCTTTATTATAAATATTTAATGAAACAGACCTCTTTTTTCACCAAAAATTAATAATTTTGCACTCTGAATATAACAAAATGCTGTAACAAAGCAATAAAAACAAAAAATATGGCAATAGAACTTAAAGACCTGACAAAGCGCAGCGAGAACTACTCACAGTGGTACAACGAACTGGTAGTAAAGGCAGATCTCGCAGAGCAGGCAGACGTAAGAGGATGTATGGTTATCAAGCCATACGGATATGCGATTTGGGAGAAGATGCAGAGAGTATTGGACGATATGTTCAAAGATACTGGCGTGCAGAATGCTTATTTCCCACTCCTTATTCCGAAAAGCTTCCTCAGCCGCGAGGCAGAGCATGTGGAAGGCTTTGCAAAGGAATGTGCAGTAGTCACTCACTACCGTCTCAAAACAAACGAGACACACGATGGCGTAGTTGTTGATCCAAACGCGAGACTTGAAGAAGAGCTCATCATTCGTCCTACATCAGAGACTATAATCTGGAACACATACAAGAACTGGATCAAATCATACAGAGATCTTCCAATTCTTTGCAATCAATGGTGCAACGTCATGCGCTGGGAGATGCGCACTCGCCTCTTCCTCCGCACTTCCGAGTTCCTCTGGCAAGAAGGTCATACAGCTCACGCTACACGCGAAGAAGCAGAAGATCGTGCAAAGCAAATGCTCGCCATCTATGCAAAGTTTGCAGAAGAATATATGGCAGTACCTGTCATCCAGGGCGTTAAGAGTGAAACCGAGCGCTTCGCAGGCGCACTCGACACATACACCATCGAAGCAATGATGCAGGATGGCAAGGCACTCCAGAGCGGTACAAGCCACTTCCTTGGACAGAACTTCGGCAAGGCATTCGACGTTCAGTTCCTCAACAAGGAAAACAAGCCAGAATACGCATGGGCAACTTCATGGGGAGTTTCTACACGCTTAATGGGCGCTCTCATCATGACTCACTCTGACGACAACGGCCTTGTACTCCCACCAGCACTTGCACCAATCCAGGTTGTTATCATCCCTATCGGCAAGGGTTCACAGATGGAGACACTTGATGCAAAGGCAGCCACAATTGTTGAGAACCTCAAGAAGATGGGCATCAGCGTGAAATATGACAATGCAGACAACAAGCGCCCTGGATTCAAGTTTGCTGATTACGAGCTCAAGGGAGTTCCTGTACGTCTCGTGCTTGGAGCTCGCGACCTCGAGCAAGGACTTGTCGAAGTAATGCGCCGCGACACCCTCGAAAAGACTTCTGTCAGCATTGAAGGTATCGAAGAGTATATAAAGAATCTCCTTGACGATATTCAGAAGAACATCCTTGAGAAGGCACGCTCGTTCCGTGATGCACACATCTACGAATGCGACGACTACCAAGAGTTCAAGGAGAAGGTTAAGGAAGGTGGCTTCTTCCTTTGCCACTGGGATGGCACAGCAGAAACAGAAGCAAAGATAAAGGAGGACACTCAAGCAACTATTCGTTGCGTCCCTTACATGTTCGAACAGACACCTGGCGTGGATATGGTAAGCGGCAAACCAAGTGTAGCTCGAGTACTTATTGCT
>JAZRYI010000034.1:0-31308 GCA_045600665.1 Bacteroidaceae bacterium | reverse complement strand
TGAGAACCTTTAGCTCGGCGTAGCCAAACAGAACAAAAACAAGAAAAAACATTATGGTTTTCCTTTTGTTTTCTTTTGTTTTTTTTGGTTTTTCTAATTGGCCGAAGGCATGAAAACAATTCATCGAACTCACGTTAATTAATTAAATAATTGTATATTTAACATTAACCGAAATGCTTTTCAAAATGTTCATATTTACCTTGATTTTCGAAATGAAGAACAAGGTATTTCTTTTTTAGTAGTAAAAAGGGGTGGAGGGGGTGGAGGGAGATTTCTTATGTATCACGAAAAAAATTAATTAATTGCGTTTTTCATTTTTTTAAATTACTTTTTTTTAAAAGTGTATTTTTTTTAATTTCCTCCTAAGAAAAAGCCCCTCCTTCCACCCCTTCCCTCCACCCCTTAATATAATTTCGCCCTCATTCTCGCCAATAAAATATCCCTTTTCTCCTTTTCCTCTCTCTACCGCCTTGCCACTCTCGCAACTACTGCCGTGCGACAAACGGAAGTGGCAAGGCGGGAGCAACGGAGGTCGCACGGCAGTAGTTGCCGCACTCACCGAGCGATGTGTTAACACATACTGTCAGAATAGTAACTTGTAATGTTTTCAAGTAGTTACAAAAAAGTTTTCAACATGTGAAAAAGAGTGGGGAATGCTGAGTTATTAACAGTTTTGGGGTGAGTTATCAACAGTTATCAACATAGTTATTAACAGTTGCAAGGGTAGGAGTATTGAAAAGTTTATATAATTATATTATTACTGTTTGGAATATTTTTCGTAATTTTGCAAACGATAAAGTGAATGGAGTCATTGCAATGCAAGGCTTCAGTATCTGATTATATGCCAGAACCACAATATAAAAATAGTAGCAGGAGAAGGTCTAACCGTTCAGCAGATGATACGATGTTGATGGATTTAGGACGAGTGCAACCTCAGGCAACAGAGTTTGAGGCTGCCGTGATTGGTGCATGCTTGATAGAGCAAGATGCGTTTGCAACCGTGTCGGATTTCTTGAAGCCTCATTCGTTTTACGACAGCAAGCATCAGTACATTTTCGAAGCCATACAGACACTGGCGGCAGAGAATCATCCTGTGGATATACTTACCGTGACGCAGCAGTTGCAGACGAGCGGTCGTCTGGACGATGCTGGAGGTCCTGCATATTTGACAGAGCTGAGCCGAACGGTTCTCTCTGCAGCCCATTTGGAGTATCATGCTCGCATTGTGGCTCAGAAGGCACTGGCAAGAAACCTTATCTCGTACACGAGCAATATACAGAAACTCGCGTTCGATGAGTCGCAAGACATCCAGGAACTGATGCAGATGGCAGAAGGCAAGCTCTTTGAGCTGTCGAAGTCTAACTTGAAGAAAGATTTCACGCAGATTGATCCTGTAATCAAGGAAGCATACGATCTCCTTCACAAGGCTGCTGCCCGCAAGGATGGTCTTTCGGGATTGTCTTCGGGTTTCGAAAAGCTGGATGCCATGACCTCAGGTTGGCAGAACTCAGACCTCATCATCATTGCAGCTCGTCCTGCTATGGGTAAGACGGCATTCGTGCTCTCTATGGCAAGAAACATAGCAATTGACAACAAGGTGCCATTGGCTATGTTCTCATTGGAAATGTCGAACGTGCAGCTCGTCAACCGCTTAATTGTAAATGTGTGCGAGATCACGGGTGATAAGATCAAGAGTGGACAGCTGGCAGGATATGAGTGGGCTCAACTTGACTACAAGATGCGAGAGATGTTTGGAGCGCCTTTGTATGTAGATGACACTCCTTCGCTCTCAGTGTTTGAGCTTCGCACAAAGGCGCGTAGGTTGGTGCGCGACTATGGTGTGCAAATCATCATCATCGACTACTTGCAGCTGATGAATGCTTCTGGCATGTCGTACAACTCACGCCAGGAAGAGGTCTCTACTATCTCTCGATCGCTGAAGGGATTGGCAAAGGAGTTGAACATACCAATTATTGCTCTGTCGCAGTTGAATCGTAGCGTTGAAAACCGTACTACGCAGAATCCTGATAGTCCGGACAGCAAGCGTCCTCAGCTCTCAGACCTTCGTGAATCAGGTGCCATCGAGCAGGATGCCGATATGGTTTGCTTCATTCACCGTCCAGAGTACTACAAGATATACAAGGATCAATATAACAATGACCTGAAGGGAGTGGCAGAAATCATCATCGCCAAGCATCGTAATGGTGCTGTGGGCGATGTAAGGCTCAAGTTCAAGAGCGAGTATGCACGATTCCTCAATATGGATGACGACCAGCCGCCTATGCCTACAGATGACGGCACTATCAAGACTTCGCCATCAAGAATGAACACAGCAATGGATGCAGATGATGCTTTCGGCAGCATTGATGGCACGATGGTGCCTGGAGCTGCACCGTTCTGATAATGAAATAGATTTATCTTTCGGCACGAGAATATATAAGTAAAGAATTGAATGAAAATATCTTGCTGCCATGCATAGCAGAGAATGCTCGTGGCAGTGAAGTATTTGGCTTTTGCCAATCTGAATATTTTTACCCAGAATTAAGTTAAGAATTGTAAGTTTTTTGAATGGAATAATGTTCAATTATTATTTTTAGATGTGTGTTGCCGTTAAAGTCAATTCGTGAGAATTGAAGGCATGTTCAATTTTTTGTGCAAGTTTGTTGCGTGAGCAACGTTAGTAATGATTGAATGAAACACATTTTCTCACTTTATCAATTAGAAAGGCGTGGATACTCTTGAGATTCGATTCTCTCAGAGTATCCACATTTATTGTATATGAATAAATTGGAGTGAGTTGTTGCTATTTGCTGCCAATGAAGAGGAAGAGCATGCTGAGAAGAACGAGGGCGAGGTCGAGAAGCTTTGACTTCAGATTCTTCTCCTTGAACATCATTGCGCCAAACAAGAAGCTGACGATGACAGAGCCGCGTCGAATCATTGAAACGATAGAGATCATGGCATCGTCCATGCTGAGGGCATAGAAATAGACGAAGTCGGCTGCGGAGAGAAACACGCTGATGAAGATGATGCACCAATCCCAATGGAATGGAGTAGTCTTCTTGCGGGTAGGCATCCACAGCACGAGGAGCATGATTGCCATGAGGAAGAACTGGTAAATGTTGTACCACGACTGCACAGCCATCTTGTCGAGAGCTACGCCTCCCTTGTCTATAGGAGCCATGAGAAAGCGGTCGTAGAGTCCTGACACAGCACCAAGCACATTAGCAAGAATAACAAACACTATCCACTTGTTGTGCTTGAAATCAATGCCTTCTTTCTTGCTGGAGCGAGAAAGCATATAGAGCGAGATAATGGCTATTGTGACGCCAATCCACTGCCACACATTGAGTCGCTCAGCAAAGAATGTTAGCGCGCCTATGAGCACCATCACTGGGCGAGTGGCATTGATAGGACCTACGATGGTGATGGGAAGATGCTTCAATCCGAAGTATGCAAAAAGCCATGAAGAGAGCACAATGAACGATTTGATGATGATGTACTTATGCTCTTCCCAGCCATAGCTGTGAGTGTAGAAGATGCTATCCTCGCCCAACCATCCCTGTGCACTGGAAATGATGAACGGGAGGAATATGAGAGAAGAGAAGAGGGTGTTGAGCAGCAGGACTGGAATCACAGCATTGCCCTTGAGACTCCTCTTTTTGAACACATCATAAAATCCTAATAAACAAGCAGAAGTGAATGCTAATACTAACCACATATTACCTTAAAAAAATCTTTATTCATTTTCTTATTCAAACTTCGTTCCATTCCAAGTCTTCGTAATCTTTTCCGTAGCAATCTTTGGCTGTTCAAGAGATCCGTTCAGGCTTACATCGAGAGGATTGCCATAGATGATGCTCATCGTGTCGTTGTCTTTGCTCAGTTCGATGTAGCGAAACTTATTGCTGACAGGCTCGTCCATCATATTCGAGGCATCGAGCTTTGACCAATTCAGGTCGTAGAACTCCAAGCTTGAATCCGGCTTGTTGTCAACATACACAGTGCTCACTACCGCAATGATTCTTTCTCCGCTGCTTGTAGAGAGAATCTTGAATGCCTTCTCGGAGTTCTTTGTTGACTTGAGGAGTGCGTATTCATCGGTCAGAACTTTCAGCTCGCTCACTGTCTGCCATGGGTTACGGGTTTGCATTACCTTGCCATTCTTCTGGTTGTCGATGAGTTCGAGCTTATTGTACTCTGACAGCATTGGGCACACCTCCTGCGGCATTTTGAGCATCAATTGCTTGAGCGACTGTCCTTGTGCACTTGCTGCACACAACAGCAAAAGCATTATAATAGATATGGTTTTATTTTTCAGCATAGTGTTAAAATTTATGCAAAATTAGGCATTTTTATTCATTATAATGACTATCTTTGTACAAAAAAATATAAAATGAAGAATATTTACAGATTAACGATATTATTATTTGCACTTTTTCACCATAATGCTAAGGCTCAGCAGCCAGTTGACTCCGTGTTCCTGGCTCAATTAGATACGTTAGTGATGATAGCTGAGCGAGAGCAAGCGGTGAGAGAGGTGGTGGCTAAATACGAGCAGGCGAAGCTGAAGCAGGAGCAGCAGTTTGACTACACTTGCATGATGCCTATGGTGAGAGGCTTAGTGCTGACATCAACGGAGCGCAACTTCATGCAACATGACGGTACGCTGAAGGAACTGAGCAGCTCGTATGGCAAAAGCGACTATGTGGTGGCAGGATTGCCCCTTGCGGCAGCATGGGCCATGAAGGCAGCTGGCGTGAAGTCGCGAAGCAAGATACAGAGGATGGCAACAGCAAATGCGATGTCGATGGCTCTGACGTTTGGCACAGTGAATCTGCTGAAAGAAACCGTTGGCGAGACAAGGCCAGATGGCAGCGACGAAAGATCTATGCCTTCTGGACATGCTGCATTAGCATTCGCATCGGCATCTATATTAGCCAGAGAGTACGGTTACATTTCGCCTTGGATCACGATAGGAGGATTTGCCACAGCAACTGGTACTCAGTTCTTGCGCGTGCAGCATAACAAGCATTGGATGAACGACTTGTACATGGGTGCTGGCATAGGCATGCTGTCCACAAGCCTTGCTTATTATCTGACTGACCTCATGTTCAAAGAAGATGGTATCCTCACGCCTCCAGAAGTGAGAATGCGCGATTTGCAGCGAGTGCTGAAGTACAATTACCGTCCATCGGGATTCACATTCGTGACGGGCAGCGAGGTTGGTTCGCGTACATTCAACGTGGAAGAAATCCCAGTGAAAGCATACGCCTCGCTCACAGCAGGTGTGGATGCATCGTGGTTTTTCAACGAATACCTTGCGCTTGATCTTATGGCTCGCTGCACATCAGGATATGCAAAGTTGTACAACGAGCGCACGAATGCGTTTTCACATTATATATATAATGCAGACAACATGCAAGTGTATCACGCCAGTGTTGGCGCAAGGTATTCTGTGCCATACGCTCTTGGCAAGCGCTTCAATGCAAGAGCCTTTGCAGGTATGCGCCACATAGGTGCTATGAAATTCAGAGAGCAGAATGGGGGAGAGGCTGTGAAATTCGATGCAGAGACGAAGCCAGAGGTTGGCATCGGAATTGGCTATGATGCCATAGACAAGGACAGCTATGCCATAGGTTTCGCTTGCGACTATTACCACGCCTTTTCCAATGTGATGAGCAATAGATTCTCTTTCTCGTCTGCTTGGAAAATTCTATTTTGATTTTTACTCACTTTTTCTTTGCTGATAAGATTAATTTGTCTATATTTGCATTGAAAATACTAATTGAACTTAAATTCGTTATTATGATTGTATATCCTAATGCAAAGATAAACATAGGCTTGAACGTTGTGGAGCGCCGTCCTGATGGCTATCACAACCTCGAAACAGTATTTTACCCAATAAATCTGCTAGATGCGCTTGAGGTGAAGGAGATGGAGGGCGAGATCCCTGAGTGCGGTTACCAGCTGAAGGTGATGGGCACTGTGCTGGATGGTACACCGGACGATAACCTCGTGGTGAAGGCATACAAACTGCTGAAGGATGATTACGATATTCCTCCTGTGAGCATAGGACTGTACAAGCATGTGCCTACGGGGGCAGGACTGGGTGGCGGTTCGGCTGATGCTTCCTTCATGATCAAAACATTGAATGAGCGCTACAAACTCAATCTTACTGATGAGCAGATGGAGAGGTACTGCACACGACTTGGAGCTGACTGTCCTTTCTTCATCAAGAACAAACCTGTGTTTGCCACAGGCATCGGCAATGTGTTCCATCCGTTGGAGTTGTCGCTGAAAGGAAAGGTGCTTGTGCTCGTGAAGCCAGACATCTTTGTTTCAACTAAGGATGCATACGCGAAGGTGAACGTGAAGAAGCCTGAGGTGTCGCTGCCTGAGTTGCTGGCGCAGCCTATTGACACGTGGAAGGATACGGTGATGAACGACTTTGAGCCAAGCGTATTCTCTAAGTTTCCAGAGATAGCAGCTATCAAGGATAAGCTCTACGATCTTGGTGCTCAGTATGCAAGCATGTCGGGTAGCGGCTCGAGTGTGTTTGGCATTTTCGATGCACCTGTGGAGAACGTTGACGAGGAGTTTAGCGGCAGCTTCTGCCGTCAGCGAGAGCTGGATTGAGTTCGTCCAGTTCTCGTATCGTAACTCTTTGCTATCTTGCAACTTTGTTCGCATAGATTGTAAACTTGTGTTAGCAAAATAGGCTTTTAGTAACTTTTTATTCCCAAAAAGGCTTTTTTTAGTATTAGATGTGTGTATAATTGGTATAAAAGTCGTAACTTTGCACTCAGTTAGATTTTTTAAGGTAAAATTATTTTCAGATACGCATTATGCCAAAAAGTACATTGGAACCATCTTACATATTTGAATCCAGTTGGGAAGTATGTAACAAAGTTGGTGGCATTTATACTGTATTATCTACGCGTGCGAAGACATTGCAAGATAAACTTACTGACAAGGTGTTTTTCATAGGTCCAGATTTCTGGGAAGGAAAGAAGAACCCGCTTTTCAAGGAAAACAAAACTCTGCTTGGCAAGTGGAGAAAGAGCGCAGAAGCTAACGAAGGACTCTCATTCCGTGTTGGCAGATGGCAGATTCCTGGTGAACCTATTGCTATTCTTGTGGATTTCAAGCCATTCTTTGAGCAGAGAAACCAAATTTTTGGTTGGGCTTGGGAGAATTATCAGGTAGATTCGCTTCACTCTTACGGTGACTATGACGAGAGCCTCATGTTCTCGTGGGCAGCAGGCAAGGTTGTGGAAAGCTATTACAAGTTTTTTGGCTTAAAGAAAGAAGACAATGTCGTTTTCCAGGCTCATGAATGGCAAACATGCCTCGCAGCACTTTACATAAATAAATATGTGCCAGAAGTGGCAACAATCTTCACTACACACGCTACTACTATTGGACGAAGCATTGCTGGCAACAACAAGCCATTGTATGACTATCTTTCTGCCTACAACGGCGACCAAATGGCTGCAGAACTCAATGTGGAGGCTAAACACAGCGTAGAGAAGAAAGCTGCATGGAATGTGGATTGCTTCACTACTGTGAGCGACATCACAGGCACAGAATGCACAGAATTGCTCGACAAGACTCCAGATGCAATTCTTCTTAACGGCTTTGAGAATGCATTTGTACCAACACCTGCCGCTAAGTTCAATGCTGCTCGCAAGGAAGCTCGCGAGACATTGCTCAAGGTGGCAAACACGCTTATGGGTACCAATCTTGGTGACGACACAATCATCGTCAGCACAGGAGGTAGATATGAGTATCAGAACAAGGGCATAAACGTATATGTAGATGCTCTCAACCGTCTCCGCTGGGACAGCCGATTGGAAAAGAATGTGCTTGCATTCGTTATGGTGCCAGCATGGATGAAGGAAGCTCGTGAGGATCTTATGAATTACGTAAATGTGATTGACAATGCAAAGAAAGATCCAAAGAATCCTATGCTTGATTTTACTGAGGCTTTGCCAAACCCACGCATCACTCACATGCTCAACGAGCAGGAGAATGACAAGGTGCTTGGACAAATGGATTGGCTTGACATGCACAACCGTCCAGAGGACAAGGTGAAGGTAATCTTCGTTCCTTGCTATCTCGATGGCGCTGACGGAATCTTCAATAAGCACTATTATGACTTGCTCATCGGCAATGACCTGACTGTTTTCCCATCATACTACGAGCCTTGGGGCTACACTCCAACAGAGAGCGTGGCATTCCATGTTCCTTGCATCACTACCGACTTGGCTGGCTTCGGTCTTTGGGCAAATAGCCTGAAGGGTGGAGAGAGCGAGATTGAAGATGGCGTGAAGACCATTCACCGTTCTGACTACAATTTCGACGAGGTGAGCGACACTATTCGCGACACAATCCTGAAATTCACTCAGATGGACAAGAAGCAGGTGAATGCTGCTCGCAAAAATGCAGAGAAGGTGGCAGAGAAGGCTCTTTGGAAGCATTTCATCAAGTACTATTACGAAGCGTATGACATAGCGCTTGCTAAGCGCAATGAAAGAATGAAATAAGAAATAATATCAACCTAACTCAATAAACACATAGAATTATGAGAATTAAGGCAAGTAATGCTAACACTCCTAATTGGCGTGAAATTAGCGTAAGATCTCACATTCCAGAGGCTCTCAAGCCACTCGACGAGATCGCTCACAACCTTTGGTGGTCATGGAATAACGAGTGTGGTCACCTCTTCCAGGATATGGATGCTCAGCTTTGGCATGATGTACAGCAGAACCCTGTACTCTTCCTCGCTCGCATGAACTACGAGAAGCTCGAGGAGCTCGCAAATGACAAGAAGGTTGTTGATCGTGTTAACAAGCTTTACAAGGAGTTCCGTACATATATGGACGTTAAGCCAGATTCTAAGCGTCCATCTGTAGCTTACCTCTGCATGGAGTATGGTCTTAGCCACGTATTGAAGATCTACTCTGGTGGTCTTGGCATCCTCGCTGGAGACTATGTAAAGGAAGCTTCTGATTCAAACATCGACTTCTGCGCTGTAGGTTTCCTCTATCGTTTTGGATACTTCACTCAGACTCTCTCAATGGACGGTCAGCAGATTGCTAACTATGAGGCTCAGAAATTCCCAACTCTCCCAATCGAGCGTTGCCTTGATGAGAATGGTCAGCCAATCGTAGTTGACGTTCCTTACAACAACTATACAGTACACGCATACATCTGGCAGGTGAACGTTGGTCGTGGTAAGCTCTAACCCCTTGACCCAGACTACGATATGAACTCAGAGTATGACCGTTCAATCACTCACGCTCTCTATGGCGGCGACTGGGAAAACCGTATCAAGCAGGAGATACTCCTCGGTATCGGGGGCGTGCTCGCTCTCGAGAAGCTCGGCATCAAGAAGGAAATCTATCACTGCAACGAGGGTCACGCTGCATTGGCAAACGTTCAGCGTCTCGTAGAGTACGTTCAGAGCGGCATGACATTCAATGAGGCTCTTGAGGTAGTTCGTACTTCTTCGCTCTACACAGTTCACACTCCAGTTCCAGCTGGTCATGACTATTTCGACGAGGCTCTCTTCGGCAAGTACATGGGTCAGTATGCAGACAAGCTCGGCATCTCTTGGGATGAGTTCATCGGCATGGGTCGTGTAAATCCTGATGACAAGGGCGAACGCTTCTGTATGTCAACATTTGCTTGCAACACTTGCTCATGGGTTAACGGCGTTAGCTGGCTCCACGGCAAGGTATCTAAGGATATGTTTAATGGCATCTGGAAGGGTTACTACCCAGAGGAGCTCAACAATGTTGGCTACGTTACAAATGGCGTTCACATGCCAACATGGACAGCTTCTGAGTGGAAGACTCTCTACGGCAAGCACTTCGATAAGAACCACCTCAACGACCAGAGCAATGAGAAGATCTGGGAGGCTATCTACAATGTGCCTGATCAGGAGGTTTGGAATACACGCCTCACTCTCAAGGCTAAGCTCATTGACTACATCAAGAAGGCATTCCAGGAGGATTGGTTGAAGAACCAGGGCGACCCTTCACGTATCGTAAACATTGTTGAGAAGATTTCTCCAAACGCTCTCACAATTGGCTTCGCTCGTCGCTTTGCTACATACAAGCGTGCTCACCTTCTTTTCTCTGACCTCGATCGTCTCGCTAAGATTGTGAACAACCCTAACTACCCAGTACAGTTCCTCTTTGCTGGTAAGGCTCACCCTGCTGATGGTGCAGGTCAGGGTCTCAACAAGAAGATCTACGAGATCACCCGTCGTCCTGAGTTCCTTGGCAAGATCATCTTCCTCGAGAACTACGATATGAAGCTTGCTCGTCGCCTCGTTACTGGTGTTGATATCTGGATGAACACTCCAACTCGTCCACTCGAGGCTTCTGGTACATCAGGCGAGAAGGCACTCATGAACGGTGTTGTAAACCTCTCAGTACTTGATGGTTGGTGGCTCGAAGGCTATCGCGAAGGTGCTGGTTGGGCTCTCACAGAGAAGCGTACATTCCAGAACCAGGAGCAGCAGGATCAGCTCGATGCAGCTACTATCTACTCTCTCCTCGAGAACGAGATCCTTCCACTCTACTACGCTCGCAACTCAAAGGGCTACAGCGAGGGCTGGATCCGCACAGTGAAGAACTCAATCGCTCAGGTTGCTCCTCACTACACAATGAAGCGTCAGCTCGACGACTACTTCACTAAGTTCTACTGCCCACTCGCTGAGCGTCGCGCAGTTCTCTTTGCTGACAACTACAAGAAGGCTAAGGAAATCGCAGCTTGGAAGGAGCTTGTTGCTTCACGCTGGGACAACATCAACGTTGTTTCATTCGAGAAGGAAGAGGATATGGTTAAGGGTGATGTTCTTTCAGGTCAGAAGTACAAGGTTAAGTACGTTATCGATGAGCAGGGTCTCGACGATGCTATAGGCTTCGAGCTTGTAACTCTCTTCACTGACGAGGATGGTCGCGACCATATCAGCCAGGTAGAGCCACTTGAGATGACTAAGCGCGAGGGTAACCTCTACACATTCGAGGGCACTCACGTGATGCCAACTGCTGGCAGCTTCAAGGTTGCATACCGTATGTATCCAAAGAATGTGGATCTTCCACATCGTCAGGACTTCTGCTACGTTAAGTGGTTCAACTAATAGTTCACTCAGTTTGTGGGCTTTTGAACTTATAAGTACACGTTAGGAAACAAACGTATTCTTCGTTCATAACGTAAAAGCTTGAGGTTTAAGAACTCACAAATACATAATATACTCTGCACCATCCTCAAAAAGAGGGGATGGTGCATTTTCCGTAAATATACAAGATTATGAATGTTAAATATTTTTACAGTTTCGTTGCTTTGCTGCTGATCGCCACATCCGTGTTTGGTCAGGAGAAGAAGAATGCTGATGTGTGGAAAAGATCCACTACGGTGAAAGCATACAAAAGTGCGATGAAGGATAAAAAGTATTCTGTTGCAAAAAACGAAATTGATGGGGCATTAAAAAAATATGCAGAAGCTAAGGCGGATGCTCAGCTTTATATGTTCAAATGTGAAGCAATCGGTGAATTAATCGTGGCGGAGAATAGGAAAATCTATCTGAATCAGAAGCCAGATACTGCTCAGTACTTTAACTTGATATACGATTTGTACGAGTCAGGATTGATATGCGACAGTTTAGAACAATTGAGCATTGCAGCCAAGAAAGAATTGGGGAAAAAGGCTGAGCCAAAGTTCAGAAATGTTGTAGCATCAAAGATGATGACCTACAGAAAGAAGATGCTGACAGGTGGCAAATTCTTTTATTCGAAAAAAGACTACAAGAAAGCTTATCAGTTCTTCGACATTTACTCTAAGACAAAGAGCGCGGATGTATTTTCAAGCAAAATAAACAAAGCAGAAATTGAGAAAGAAGACGACATCATAGAGGTTGCATCTCTTGCACTGCTTAGTGCATACGCTTCAAGCAATCATAGAGGCGTGATGAGTTATCTATCTGATGGATTGAAGAATAAGATGATAGAAAAGAATGTTCTTGAAATAGCGAGCAAGTCTGCTGCTGCTTTAGGGGATAGTCTTGAAATGGTCAATTTGCTTGAGACTGGATTCAATCTTTATCCAGAGACCGATTATTTTTTTGTTAATCTGACAAAGTACTACAATGAACACGAAATGTACGAGAAAGCTCTTGCTAAATCAGCCAAAATGGTAGTGGCTGTGCCTAACAATCGTGACTACTGGTTTGTGAAAGGCAAAGAAGAGATGCTACTCGAAAAGAACGATTCGGCGCTTGTGTCGTTCAGCAAGTGTGTGGAATTGAAAGCTGATGATGCTGAGTCGTATTCAGCGATTGGCAATCTGCATCTGTTGAATGCTCATGAGCTGTATGCTCAGTTCAATTTGCCACGTAATCATCCGGACTATAACAAGAAGAAAAATGAAATCAATGATGCTTACCGCAAAGCATGTGAAAATTTTGAGCTGGCTAAAAAGTTTGATGAGAACAAGAAGGAGTTGTGGATTGACGGATTGAGAGAGGTCTATTTCAAGCTTAATAAAGGAAAAGAGTTGAAAAGTTTAGATAAGTATAATTAAAAACGCTTTTTCCACATCTTTAATATTGGGGAATTTTTGATAATTAATAAGTTTTTGTTAACTTTGCAACGATTTCGCGACTTTTGTCGGGGAGTCATAGCATTAGGCTTTCAATTGATAAATTACACAGAGACTATAAATGGCTGCCATAAAAGGTAAATCTACATATAAAAAAGGAAACAAAACAACCACAAGACGCAACGATTCACTTAATGCAGGTGATTTTGTCGATGGTTTCGGCAAACTTGAGATGACTTCATTCTGTATTGGTTTTCTCGTTGCAATGTTTGCAATATTCATGCTTGTGTCTTTCGTTTCTTATCTCATAACGGGTGATGCTGACTACGATTTGCTGGAACAGAGTTGTGACATTATGAACGAGGAACAGCAATACAAGAATGTCTGTGGATCATGGGGTGCTAATATTGCTTATTTCTTCTTGAATGACATGTTCGGCTTGGCTTCGTTCATCGTGCCTCCATACCTTATCATCGTTGGCATGAGAATGATGCGCATTTTCAAGTTCACGCTTATTCGTAAATTCATTCTTTTCACATTGCTGATGATGTGGGTGAGTGTTTTTCTCGCTGCATTTGGTGATATGTTCCCTTATTTTGAAGGTTCGTTCGTGAAATTAGGTGGCAATCATGGCACAAACGTTGTTCATATCCTCACTAATGTGATTGGCAGACCAGGATTGTGCGCTTTGCTGATCATTTATGCTGTCATCTACCTTATTTATTTGAGCGCACGAACAATCGAGATCATTCGTAACGCAATGCGACTCAACTTCCTCAAAAAGGTGAAGACTGAGAGATTGAAGCAATTCGTGAATAGAAGCAATGACGTGAACGAAGGTGAGGATAAAGATGAGGAGAATGGTAGTGAGAATGATGAAAAGGCTGATGCAGTTGAAGAAAAGACAGAAGTGGTTATTGCAGAATCTGATGTTAAGCAAGAAACAGCGGATGTGAAAGAGGGTAGTGATGCTCAAACTCTTGTGTTTGACAACATAAACATCGCTGAAGAAAAAGCCAATGATCTTGAAAGAGATAATATTTATGATGAAAATACAGAAGGAAATGATTCAGACAGCAATATGATTGACATGGCTGTTACTCAGCCTTTGGTCGTTCCTATTCAAACTGAGCTATCATTTGACGTAGAAACGGAAAAGCCAGAAGAAAGTGCCAATGCTGAAATGACAGTTGAGACAAACGAAACGGAGCGTGGCGATGGTACTATTGAACGTGGAGATATTAATACTCCTTACGATCCAAAACTTGACTTGGAAATGTATAAGTATCCGCCGCTCACTCTTCTTAGCAAAATGGTAGAACAAGGGCCTCAGATTGACATGGATGAGCAGAATGCGAATAAAGAGCGCATCATTCATGTATTGAAGAACTTTGGAGTAGAAATCACATCAATCAAAGCAACAATCGGCCCAACAATCACATTGTATGAAATCGTGCCAGCAGAAGGTACTCGTATCAGCAAGATTCGAAATCTTGAAGATGACATAGCTCTTAGCTTGGCCGCAGAAGGAATACGTATCATTGCTCCTATCCCTGGAAAAGGCACTATTGGTATTGAAGTGCCAAACAAAAAGAAATGCATTGTTTCGATGGAGAGCATCTTGAATAGCCGTGTATATCAGGAGTCAACTATGGAACTTCCATGTGCTCTTGGAAAGACAATCAGCAATGATGTGTTCATGTTCGACCTTGCAAAGGCTCCTCACTTGCTTGTTGCAGGTGCAACTGGTCAGGGTAAATCTGTTGGCTTGAACGCAATTGTAACTTCTCTGCTTTACAAGAAGCATCCTGCAGAACTTAAGATTGTGATGGTGGATCCAAAGAAGGTTGAGTTCAGCATTTACAGCCCTATAGAAAACCATTTCCTTGCCCGCCTTGAGGAAGAGGAGGATTGCATCATCACTGATGTGCAGAAAGTTGTTAAGACGTTGAATTCACTCTGTGTGATGATGGATACTCGCTATGACATGCTGAAGAAAGCGGGCGTTCGCAACATCAAGGAGTATAACGAGAAATTCAAGAATCGCTTGCTCAACCCAGAGAATGGACATGAGTTTATGCCATACGTAGTGGTGATTGTGGATGAGTTTGGTGATCTTATCATGACTGCTGGCAAGGAAGTGGAGTTGCCTATTTGCCGTATTGCTCAGCTTGCACGTGCTGTGGGTATTCATATGATTATCGCTACACAGCGTCCTCAGGCAAGCATAATCAGCGGCGCAATCAAGACAAACTTCCCAACTCGTATTGCATTCAAGGTTAGCTCTATGATGGACTCGCGCGTCATTCTCGATCGCGCTGGCGCAAATCAGTTGATAGGCAAGGGCGACTTGCTTTATTTGCAAGGAGCAGAGCCTGTGCGCGTGCAGTGTGCATTTGTTGACACTCCTGAGGTTAGTGACATTTGCCATTATATTGCAAAGCAGCAGTCTTACCTTCATCCTCTGTATCTGCCAGAGGTGCTTGATGCTGAAGGCGACGGTGGTGGCATGGGTAATATTGACAAGGGACATCTTGATCCTATGTTCTCTGACGTGGCTAAGTTTGTGGTTAGCAATCAGAGCGGTTCTACTTCCATGATTCAGCGCAATTTCTCTATTGGATACAATCGTGCAGGAAAGATTATGGACCAGTTGGAGAAGATGGGTGTGGTTGGTGCTCAGGTGGGTAGCAAGCCTCGTGAAGTGATTATAAAGGACCCACTGACTCTCGAAGGATTGCTTAATACACTTGGATAAATAGTAATTTTATATTTTTTAATATAGCATTTGTAACCATTTAACGTGTTCGTTCGTTATTTATATATAATGAATAGAAAAATCAATGTATAACAATTAAAAAACTAAGAACAATGAAAACATCAATTAAATATGTTTTGACAGTGCTGATGCTTTTGATAGCTAACACATTGTTTGCACAAGATGCAACTAAGATTCTCGACAAGACTTCTTCTACCTTGAAATCGGCTGGTAACGTGAAAATCGGTTTCACAATGACTGCAGATGGAAATACTGCTAATGGTTACATCAAGTTGCAAAGCAGGAAGTTTGTTGTGAATATGGGTGGCACGATAACATGGTTCGATGGAACAACAATGTGGAACTATGTGAAAAAGAACGAAGAGGTGAACGTCACAACTCCTTCTCAAGACGAAGTAGCAAAGATGAACCCATACGCATTCCTTACTTTCTATAAAAATGGCTATACTGCGACGATGGGAAACAGTACAAGCAAAGAATATGAAGTGAAACTTATAGGTCAGAGTAGCAGTGCTTTCAGTTCTGTTGTGATCAAAGTGGATAAGAATACATACGAACCAACATATATTCGTATGAATTCAACCAAAGGCAATACTACTGAGATTCGTTGCAACTCATTCCTAAAGAATCAGAAATATACTGAGGCTACTTTCAAATTCAATAAGAAAAACTATCCAAATGTGGAAGTTGTTGATTTGAGATAATAGCTTAATGAAGTATCTAATAACAATCTTTTTCTAATCTAAATACAAACTTTTATGGAACATATACGTTGTCTCATAATCGGTTCTGGTCCTGCAGGTTATACTGCAGCAATATACGCTTCACGCGCAAACCTTAATCCTGTTCTTTATGAAGGGATTCAACCTGGAGGTCAGTTGACAATCACTGATATCGTTGAGAATTTCCCTTCACATCCAGAAGAGATTTCTGGCAGTGAGCTTATGGATTTGATGCGTGAGCAAGTTGACAAATTTGGAGTTGAAATACGTGAACATATCTGCGTGAAGAGCGATCTTTCTGCAGCTCCTTACAAGTTCTGGTTTGATGATGACACAGAAGTGGAAGCTGACACTGTCATTATTGCTACAGGCGCATCTGCTAAGTTCTTAGGATTGAGCGATGAAGAGAAATATCGCGGTATGGGAGTAAGTGCATGCGCTACATGTGATGGTTTCTTCTATCGCAAGAAGGTTGTAGCCGTTGTTGGTGGCGGTGATACTGCTTGCGGCGAAGCAATTTATTTGGCTGGACTTGCAAGCAAGGTGTATCTCATCGTACGCAAGAACTACCTACGTGCAAGCAAGATTCTTCAGGATCGCGTGTTCAACAACCCTAAGATTGAGGTGCTCTTCGAGACAAATACGGAAGGTCTCTTTGGCGATGGAGGAGTTGAAGGTGCTCATCTTGTTCATCGCATGGGTGAAGCAGATGAGAAGCATTATGATTTGCCAATTGACGGTTTCTTCCTCGCGATAGGTCACCGTCCTAACTCTGAGGTTTTCAAACCATGGATAGAGACTGATGAAATTGGATACATCAAAACAGAAGGTGCAACTCCAAAGACTAATATTCCTGGTATTTTCGCAGCAGGAGATGTTGCAGACCCAATCTATCGCCAAGCGATAGTGGCTGCTGGCAGCGGTTGCAAAGCTGCAATGGAAGCTGAGAAGTATTTGTCTGAAATGTAATTCGCCATGAACTTTCAGCGAGCAAAACTGCTCTACAAATTAGTATCGCACAATCAGCGTCTTCAAGACAGAAGGCACCCGATGTTTGAGAAAAACAGGGCAATGAAGATTTTGGGTTATTTCTTTATTGCCTTTTGGGCTTTGTATCTGATCGTGATTGGCGTATCAATGTTCTACGCTTTCGATGACTCTGCTATTGAGGCATTCGATTGGATTGACGGCGGAATGATATTCTTTATGTTCATCGATTTTGTCGTCCGATTTGGTATGCAAGAAACACCAGCACAGAACATAAAGCAATATAAATTGCTGAATGTTCCTACCAACTTCTTGCTCAACACGTTTTTGCTACGCATGGGATTGCAGGCATATAATTTGTTCTGGGCATGCTTTTTTGTACCCTTTGGAATATTGGCAATTCCACATTTTTATGGAGTCAGCGGCTTGATAGGATTCCTTTTAGGATGGTGGCTTATGTATGTAGTTAATAGCTATTGGTATTTGCTATGGCGCACTTTAATGAATAGATATTATTTCACTGTGTTTATTCCTATAGCTCTTGCTGTTGCTCTTGGCTATTTCGGTATCTTCTATGATTCTCAGAATCAGTGGCTGTTCCAAGGTTCAATAGAATTGATGAGAGGATTCATTCAGTGGAATCCAATCAGCTACCTAATATTCTTGGTTGCAGCAGTTCCTTTGTTCATCTTGAATCATCATTTGCAGAAGGCTGCAATATATGTTGAAATATCGAAGACGGAACAGGTGAAGAAGGTGAAATCCAATGATATGGTTTACCTTGATAAATTCGGTGCTATCGGCGAATACCTTAAGCTTGAATTGAAGTCCACTATGCGAAACCTTGTCGTTAGAAAGCAATTCATTACTGGCTGTTTGCTCATGCTTATGCTTTGTGGATTGTTCTCTTTCACAGATGTGTATGATGAAGCGCCATTCATGCGTATTTTTATATGTGTGTATTGTTTCTCTTGCTTGGGTGTAATGACACTTACAACTATCATGTGCGCAGAAGGCAATTATATTGATGGACTTATGGTGCGCAAAGAGACAGTTCTGCAACTATTGAAAGCAAAGTACTATTTCCATTGCTTTATTCTCATCGTGCCAAGCCTGTTCGCTCTCATGCCAATTATTCAAGGTAAAATGAGTATTCAAATGGCACTGGCATGCTTGCTATTTACATCAGGAGGTGTATTCCCGTTCATTTTCCAGCTTGCTGCATACAATGATTCTGCCATCCGTCTGAACGAAAAGATAACAAAAGCAGGACGAGATACTAAGGTGCAGATGATAATGAGTCTCTGTGCATTGTTCCTTCCAATGTTCATTCTTTACGCTTTGGTGCATTTGCTTGGCGACAATACAGGCTCTATCATATTGATAATAATTGGCGCAGCAGGCACAACGCTTCATCCGCTATGGCTTCGCAATATCTACAATAGATTTATGAAGAAACGCTATAAGATCATGGATGGATTCCGCAATTCTCGTACCTAAAATTAATACTCTTTCCAAATGAACTTAACTATAGACAATCTTACTAAGTCATTCGGTGACAAGCAAGTTCTAAATATAAGCCACTATGCAATTCATACTGGTGAAATCATTGGCCTTGTTGGCAATAACGGAGCAGGTAAGACAACTCTCTTCCGCACTATTCTTGACTTGTTACACGCAGATACTGGCACAATCATCATCGATGGTGAATACGAGGGTGCTCACGTTTCCTACGATCCTACTAAATGCGAGGAATGGAAAGCGTTCACTGGCGCTTTTGTTGATAGCGGTTTCCTGATTGATTACCTCACTCCCGAAGAGTATTTCCGATTCATTGCTAAAATATCAGGAATGAGTGATGAAGTCTTGAAAGACAGGTTGCTCAAATTTGAGAATTTCATGAACGGAGAAGTGCTCGGGCAGAAGACCCTCATTCGCAATCTCTCAATGGGTAATAAGCAGAAAGTAGGCATCATAGGAGCAATGCTGCACAATCCAAAGCTTCTCATACTTGATGAGCCTTTCAATTTCCTCGATCCTTCATCGCAAGTGTCGATGAAGTATCTGCTTGAAATGTACAATAAAGAGCATAATGCTACAATTATCGTATCCTCACACAACCTCACGCACACTATTGAGATTTGTTCACGAGTTACATTGCTTGAGCATGGTTTAATTATTAAAGATTACGACAAGGATTATGCTGAATTGACATCTGAAATAGAAGAGTATTTCAATGGCAATGCTCAGATTTAAATGAATGGGGTTTATACCCAAAATCTTTCTACGGCGACAAGTACACTTATCAATTGACTTATGACAATGGAAAGTTTGAGAGAAAAGTGTATTTTTCGTCGTATATTTTTTCTCAAACCATTTAAAAGATGTAAATTTGTACGTCATAGCGATAAAATCAGACAACGAAATTATACTAATAACAAAACTAATTCAAATAACTAAAACAATTTAATTATGAAGATTTCTCGTATTGATCACCTGGGCATTGGCGTCCAGAGCATTGACGAAGTTCTCCCTTACTTCGAGAACGTACTTGGTCTAAAGTGCTACGCAGTAGAAGAAGTAGCAGATCAGAAGGTAAAGACTGCATTCCTCAAAGTAGGCGAGGTAAAGCTTGAGCTCCTCGAGCCAACATCACCAGAGAGCGCTATCGCAAAGTGGCTCGAGAAGGGTGGCAAAGGTGTTCATCACGTAGCGTTCGCCGTAGAAGATGGCGTTGCAGAGGCACTCGTAGAGGCTGAGGGCAAGGAAATTCGTCTTATCGACAAGGCTCCACGTCCAGGCGCAGAACAGATGTCAATCGCATTCCTTCACCCAAAGAGCACAGCAGGCATCCTCACAGAGCTTTGCGAACCACAGAATAAGTAAATTCATGTACCATTTGACCATGTACCATTTACCATTTCTCTCATGCGGAATCTGCAACAGGCATCCGTGAAACATTAGAATGGTAAATAGTACATGGTAAATCGTAAATATAATTATGTCTAAGCAAACAGAACGTATCCAGGAATTGATGGAGAAGCGTGCCAAGGCTCGTATCGGTGGCGGTGAAAAGGCTATCGAGAAGCAGCACGCAAAGGGAAAGTTCACAGCTCGTGAACGTATTGATATGCTCCTTGACAAGGGCAGCTTCGAAGAGCTCGACATGTTCGTTGAGCATCGTTGTACAAACTTCGGAATGGAGAAGAAGCACTATCTCGGCGATGGCGTTGTAACAGGTTCAGGTACAATTGGCGGTCGCCTTGTCTATGTCTTCGCACAGGACTTCACAGTTTCAGCAGGCTCTCTCTCTGAGATGCTCGCAAGCAAGATCTGCAAGGTCATGGACATCGCTATGAAGGTGGGTGCTCCAGTCATCGGTCTCAACGACTCAGGTGGTGCACGTCTTCAGGAAGGCATCAACGCCCTCGCTGGCTATGCTGAAATCTTCCAGCGCAACATCCTCGCATCAGGCGTCATTCCACAGATCTCTGCTATCATGGGTCCTTGCGCAGGTGGTGCAGTATATTCTCCAGCCCTCACCGATTTCACTTTCATGGTTGAAGGCTCATCATATATGTTCCTCACAGGTCCTGGCCCAGTTAAGGCTGTGCTCGGCGAGGTTGTGACTCAGGAGCAGCTCGGTGGCGCATCAGTTCACGCTACAAAGTCTGGTGTAACTCACTTCACAGCTTCAAATGAGGAAGAGATGATTGCTATGGTCAAGCAGCTCTTCTCTTACATCCCACAGAACAACCTCTCTAAGACTCCACGCCTCGAGTGTACAGACCCTATCGACCGTATGGAGGACTACCTCAACGAGATCATCCCAGACAATCCAAACATGCCATACGACATGTATCAGGTCATCGCAGGTATCGTTGACAACGGCGAGTTCTTCGAGGTTCAGCCAAACTACGCTAAGAACATCATCGTAGGCTTCGCTCGCTTCAATGGTCAGTCAGTCGGTATCGTTGCCAACCAGCCAAAGCAGCTTGCAGGTGTGCTTGATTGCAACTCTTCGCGCAAGGGTGCTCGCTTCGTTCGCTTCTGCGACGCATTCAACATTCCAATCGTCACTCTCGTTGACGTTCCAGGCTTCCTTCCAGGCACAGCACAGGAATACAACGCAGTAATCCTTCATGGTGCTAAGCTTCTCTATGCTTACGGCGAGGCTACTGTGCCAAAGGTTACAGTCACTCTCCGCAAGTCATACGGTGGTTCACACATCGTGATGTCGTGCAAGCAGCTCCGTGGCGACCTCAACTACGCATGGCCATCATCTGAGATTGCAGTAATGGGTGCAAGTGGCGCAGCTTCAGTTCTTTACGCTAAGGACGCTAAGGCTATCAAGGAAGAGAAGGGTCCAGAGGCAGCAGCAGCTTACATCAAGGAGAAGGAAGCAGAATACGAGAAGCTCTTCGCTAATCCATATCAGGCAGCTAAGTATGGCTACATCGACGATGTGATCGAGCCACGCAACACTCGTTTCCGTGTCATCCGCGCTCTCGCTCAGCTTGAGAACAAGAAGCTTGTCAACCCAGCTAAGAAGCACGGTAATATTCCACTCTAAATCATAGGTTTACAATGCAATTATTGTCAATATCAGATCTTAATATTTGGTCTTTGGCTGGAATGTCGATACTTGTTGTCTTTGTCATTCTTCTCATTCTTGTTGCTGTGCTTGGCATCTTCACCGCTGTTGCAAAGAAGACTAATGCCAAGGTGACAGCCGTCAAGGAGAACCGCATTGAGACTAAGCAAGTTAAGACGCTCGAGAAGAGCGAACAGGACAAGGCTGCTATCGCTATGGCGCTTTATCTCTACTTCAAGGAGAAAGAGAATCGCGAGAGCCGTGTTCTCACAATCACACCAACACCAAATTCTGCTTGGGGAGCTCAGCTCAACCCAAGATATTAAATAGTAAAAACAAATGAAAGAATATAAGTTTAAGATTGCTGGACAAGATTACACTACCACTGTTGATGACCTCAAGGGAGGCAACTTCAAGGTAACTGTAAATGGCCAGACTTATGATGTGGAAGTGCCACAGAAGAAGGCACAGGCTCCACGTGTTGCAGCTCCTGCTGCAAATCCTTCTGCTCAGACAGGTGGTCCAAAGAACGTTACATCTGAGCTTCCAGGCACAGTTACTAAAATAAATGTTTCTGACGGTCAGCATGTAAAGCGTGGCGATGTTCTCCTTGTTATTGAGGCAATGAAGATGGCAAACGACATCGTCAGCGAAGTTGATGGCACAGTACAGCGCATTGCTGTTGCACAAGGTCAGAGTGTAAATCAGGGCGACCTTCTCGTTGAGATGGTTGCTGATTTCGTAGCTGCTAAGGCTGAAATTGCTCCAAAGCCTGCTCCTGCAGCTCCTGCACCAGTTGCTGCAGCTCCTGCTCCAGCTGCTCCAAAACCAGTGGCTGGCAATGTTGTCATAGCCCCTCTTCCAGGAACAGTCACTCGTTTCACTGTAAAGGTTGGCGACACTGTTAAAGCTGGTGATGCAGTACTCATGCTCGAAGCAATGAAGATGGAAAATAGTATCACAGCAGAGTCTGCAGGTACTGTAAAAGCACTTCTTGTTGAAGCTGGTACACAGGTTCAGAGTGGTCAGGCTCTTGTTGAGCTTGCTTAATTCATGTAGTAACCAATTAACTTATCAAACTGTATTTACAAACGCTTTAATAAAAATAGGTTACTTATATGAAAAGTAATAAATTATGCTACATCATGCTTGCGCTCCTTTTTCTCTGCGCAACTCCAATGATGGCAGCTGATTTTGACATCCAGCAAGGTCTCAAGGACTTCTTCTCAGAGATGGGCTTCATCAATTTCTTCATTGGTGAAGGATACAAGAATTTCATTATGATTCTTCTTGGATGCTTCTTGCTCTATCTTGCCATCAAGAAAGAGTATGAGCCTCTGTTGCTCCTTCCAATTGCATTTGGCATGATTCTCACCAATCTTCCAGGTGCAGGAATGTTTGACTCAAATCTCTGGAACAATGAGTTCCTCAACCATGAGAGCGAGTACTATCATGACTATCAGCATGTGCTTCAGGTAGGTGGTCTTCTCGACATACTTTATATTGGAGTAAAGGCTGGTATCTATCCTTGCCTTATCTTCCTCGGAGTAGGCGCAATGACAGACTTCGGTCCGCTGATTGCCAATCCAAAGAGCCTTCTCCTTGGTGCAGCAGCGCAAGTAGGCATTTTTGCCACATTCCTTGTTACTCAGATTGATGTATTTGGCTTCACTGCTGCTCAATCTGCATCTATTGGTATCATTGGTGGTGCTGATGGCCCTACAGCTATCTTCCTCACTTCTAAACTCGCTCCTGAACTCCTTGGTCCAATTGCTGTAGCCGCTTACAGCTATATGGCTCTTGTTCCTGTAATTCAGCCTCCTATCATGCGTGCTCTCACAACAAAGGACGAACGCAAGATTCGCATGAGTCAGCTTCGTACTGTGAGCAAAAAGGAGAAGATTGTATTCCCAATTGTAGTAGCTATCATCGTGTCACTCATTGTGCCATCTGCAGCTACACTCATTGGCTGCCTCATGCTTGGCAACCTTTTCAAGGAAAGTGGAGTAGTAGAGCGCCTTTCCAAGGCAGCTCAGAACGAGCTCAACAACATTGTTGTTATCATGCTTGGTGTAACTGTAGGCGCAACAGCCACAGCAGAAGCCTTCCTTAACTTCCAGACAATATGCATCCTCTGCGTAGGCATCGTTGCATTCGGCATCGGTTCAGCTTCAGGCGTTCTCATGGCTAAGTTCATGAACCTCTTCCTCAAGGAGAAGATGAACCCACTCATCGGTTCTGCTGGCGTTTCAGCAGTTCCAATGGCAGCACGTGTTTCTCAGGTGGAAGGTCAGAAAGCAGATCCACGCAACTTCCTCCTCATGCATGCTATGGGTCCTAATGTTGCAGGTGTTATTGGCTCTGCCGTTGCTGCAGGCATCCTCCTCAGCTTCCTCGGATAGCAAGATAATAGTATATTTATAATCAAGATGTGTCGTTTCTCAACGACACATCTTTTTTTGTTTTCAGCATTTGTCCTGCGAAATAAATATTGGAATGAGATAACAGTTTTACTCCTCAGTATTTATACAAAAGTAAATGATGTTCTATGGGTGGTAAAATTTAGTTTTACCTTCTGCAAACTAATTAATAATTGAATGCTTTAGATAAATGCACAGTCATTTTCATCTTATGTCTTATTTTTAGAGATAAAGGTTTTGTATATGTTGGAAATTTGTTAACTTTGCATGCATAAAGAGAATAAAGAGAAATGAAAAAACATGTTGGCATATTGGTTGCATTTATGATGATGCTTGCAGGATTGTTTTCTTGCGGGCAGACCGATGATGCTGTGGTGAGGATAGTAGATTCGCTTAATGTGAGAGCGTATGATGTGAGGTACAAGTCGGCAAGCGAATCTAAGATGTATGCTGACATGGTGCTGACGAAGTATGCTGACCAGGGGTATGATGATGGTAAATATGAAGCGATGGTCAACAAAGGATTCGTGTACTATATGCAGATGAAATATGACTCTGTGAAGGTGTGCTGCGGCAGAGTACTGAATGAATCAAGGAATGACCTACTGTGCGCAATGGCAGACATCAGCTTGATGTCTGTGAGTAATATGACAGGACAGAGCAAGGATTTTTATGATTATAGAAATGACGCGCAAGAGAGATTGTCAAAGGTAGCAGGCGAGGAGGGGGCTATGACGGAGCATCAGCAAAAGCTATGGAACAGCGTGCAAGTACAGTACCATTTAGCATCGCTGAGATATTTCATCAGGATGAGGCTGAGTGATGGAGTGAATGAAAGTGCGGAGTGGTTAGATGAGAACACAGAGATATTTAAGGCAGACAGTACACTAATGGCATCGTATCTGATGCTGAAGTCTATGATAAGCTTAAAGAGTGGTGATGGCGTAGATGCGCTGACTATGCAAAGAAGGAATCTTGTTTTGCTACTGCAGATGAGCTTGGCGAATGGATACACATATATGCAGGCTGAAGCTATGAACAGATTAGCAAGAACGATAGTGAGGAATGGCGAATTAAATATGCCTCAACTTACGTTTTGCCAGCAACTTATGGATGCAAAAGATGAGCAGGACATGGGCAATCTGTTTGCCGAGAGATCGCTTGAACTGTTTGAGAAATATGGTAATAAATACACAATAGGTCGAGCACTCGTTTCACTGAGCGATTATAAGATACGTGACGGGAAGTATGAGGAAGCACTCTCTTTGCTGGTCAGAGCTCTCCAGTTGATAAACAAGCATCACAGGGAACTGAACACAAGTCATAGGCATGAAATGGCTGTTAATGCAGATACGCTCTACACATATTCGAGCATTGAGGACACGCTGAGTACTGAGATGGAGTGGATTCTTGACCCAAACATAGTGACTGTGCCTGATTGGATGGCAAGCGTGAGAGAACAACTGAGTGTGGTGTATGGTGCTATGGGCATGAAGGCAGAGTCAGATTACAATCACAATATTTATTTCGACATTTTGGATGCTACTCGCCAGGATCAGCGTGTGCTTCAGGAAGAGGATAATCTGAATAGGGAGGAAAGGATGTTGAAGTTCCTCATTCACTTGTTCGTGTTCGTTATCTTCCTTGTGGCTTGGATTCTGTATGCATTCAACAAGAAGAGTAATAGGCAATATCAGAAGCGAGTGAAGAAATTTTCCGAGGTGATAGAGGTGTGCAAGAAGATGACCAGTGCTCTAAGCGAGGATACAGAGGATGAGGAGGCTCTTATGGAAGCTCTCCATGAATTGACGGATGAGGAAGTGAAGAGGCTGTTCCCTGTTGTCGCAGAAAGAGATGACTGGACATCGGCAGATGTAAAGAAAATGAGCGGCATGGACAGGGAGATGTTCAACGTGCTGCTGGTGTTTTTCCAGTGGATGAAGGAGAAAGGTATGATGTATATTGCTTTTGCTGAGGAAGAAAGAAAGCTGGAAAGCGAGACGTATGTGTTGGAAAAGAGATTTGAAGAAAGCAAAAGACAGTATTTGGAAAAGTTGACAAGCATGAGCATCGTCAATGGCATCACACCATTCCTGGATCGTGCATTGCATGAAGTGGCGAAGCTGAAGGCTGATGGTGATGATGGTGCGAAGGAGAGATTTGAGTATGTTAGTGAACTGATTGACAAGATAAATGAATACAATGATGTGCTTGGCCACTGGGTGAAGATACGCAGAGGATTAGTGACGCTGAATGTAGAGAGCTTTACTCTGCAGCCACTGTTAGACATGCTAAAGCTGGGAAGCAAGACGTTTGAGAATAAGCATGTTACACTGAACATAAAGAATTCAGAGAGTGTAGTGAAGGCTGACAAGTCGTTGACGCTCTTTATGATGAATACTCTGTTGGACAATGCTCGCAAATACACTCCTCACGGTGGCAGCGTTGAACTGGATGCTGTGGAAATGGATGAGTATGTAGAAATAGCAGTGAAGGACACCGGTCATGGTATGTCAGCAGAGGATGTTGAAATGCTGAACGGCGCAAAAGTGTACGACAGCAGCAAGATCGGCATTGCAGGCGAGCATGCAGAGGATGTGAAACAGCAGAAAGGATTCGGATTCGGATTGATGAACTGCAAAGGCATCATTGAACAGTATAGAAAAACGAACGCAGTGTTTAACGTGTGTAAGTTTGGTGTAGAAAGCGAACCAGGCAAGGGTAGCCGATTCTTCTTCCGATTGCCAAAAGGCATGATAAAGGCAGTGACGATGCTTACAGTGGTGCTCCTTACGCTGTCTGCATGCGACACAGCAGAGGAAAAGGAAAGGGCAGAGGTCTTGTCCTCATCGCTAAACAAACATGAGAATGTGCAAGACTCGCTTATCGACCAAGCGGAGTTCTATACCGATTGCCTTTTCACTGAGAATGTGGAAGGTAACTATGAACAAGCATTAGTGTACGCAGACTCAGCTATAGCAATGCTGAATGCTTACTATCTGAAGATGAATCCTAATGGTACAATGCTGATGAATCTGGACGGCGGCGATATGGCAGAGGTGAATCTGTGGAGAGAGGGATTCAAGACTGACTATGAACTGATTATCAGCATACGCAACGAAGTTGCCATATCGGCTTTAGCACTGAACCGAAACCATTTGTATCACTACAACAGCGAGGTGTTTACGCGGTTATACAAGTTGGCGAGTACAGATGACACCCTGGAAGAATATTGCAACAGCATTCGCGTAGCCAACAAAAACAGGAAGGCAATAGCCGTAATGTTAGGCTTGCTTCTGTTTGCTGTGCTGGTGGTTTATTTCTTCTTGCACTATAGGCGTTATCAGATGTTTGTGTTCAACCTGCGCCAACTTATTGAATTGAACAAAAAAGTATTCTCAGCACCTAATAGCGAAATGCGAGAAGTGCTGCACGAATGCCTATCAGACATCAAGCTTGCCGACCGTGTAGAGTTGATGCAGGACAAGCCAACGCTTGCCGACCAAATGGAGATGAAGACATGGAACGGCAATCTAAGAGCGTATCCTCTCACAATTGCTACCGCCGATGAGGAAGTGAATGCAGGCGTGCTGAGCATACTGTTCAGAGACAAGAAACTGACAGCAGACGAGGAACTGATTATGGATCTCGTCCGTCAGTTCATTGCTATACATACCTATTTCTCTTATATGAAAGTAGGGGAAAGAAACACGCTTCTGGAACTGAAACAAGACGAGCGCCGACGAGTGGAGAATGAGCAACAGAGAGTGCATGTGCAGAACATGATTATGGACAATTGCATGTCTGCTCTGAAGCATGAGACAATGTACTATCCAAACCGCATCAAGCAAATTGCCGATACTGCTCTGGATGGCGGCAACGTTAGAGAGAAGATTGCTGATGTCGATGAGTTGCTATCATACTACAAAGAGGTATTCACGATACTTAGCACATGCGCAGGCAAGCAGGTTGAGCGCGTACTGTTCAAGCGCAGCGTGATTCCAGTATCAATGATAGGCGAGATGGCAGTAAAGGCGCATAAGAAAATGGCAAAGAAAGCCATCAAGGCAGGACGATTGACTGTTGGCAAGACGCAGGGAATGAAGGTGGCAGGCGACAGGGTGTTCTTGCAGGCACTTATAGAGAATGTGCTGTCACTCTATTTCGAGCATGCTTCGGGCGGAGATATGATTGTCGAGTTTGAAGAGAGCGATGGATTCGTAAAGTTTTCTTTCACTGACACTGCCTACAGCTTCATGGAAGAGGAAGTGGCAAAAGTATTCTATGTTGACAGCGTGAAATATGATGCCAAAAACGACAAGCTTATAGGCATGCAGTATCTTCTTGCAAAGCAAATAATTAGAGAGCATGACCAGTATTCAAGCAAGCGTGGTTGCCGTATATACGTGGAGAATACTGAAGATGGCAGAGGATCACGCTTCGTGTTCATGCTGCAGAAAGCTTAATATGAGTAACGAAACAGGATGAAGAAATATTTTTGAAATGACAATAGATTAACAAATATAAAATATGGAAAAATTTAAGGTTATTATCGTTGAAGACGTAGCTCTTGAAATGAAGGGCACTATGGAGATCTTCAGGTCGGAAATTCCAGAGGCTGAGATTATTGGCACTGCCATGAATGAATCTGATGTATGGAAGCTGATGCGTGACAATCAGCCAGATCTCGTATTGCTCGACCTGGGGCTTGGCGGCTCAACCACTGTTGGTGTGGACATCTGCAAGCAGTTGCGCCGCCGCTACCCAGATGTGCATGTGCTTATATTCACAGGCGAGATTCTGAACGAGAAACTTTGGGTGGATGCTTTAGATGCTGGCACAGATGGCATCATTCTAAAAAGCGGTGAACTACTGACAAAAGGAGATGTGCAGAGCGTGCTGAATGGCAAGCGCATGGTGTTCAACCAGCCTATTCTTGAGAAGATACTGCAACGCTTCCGCCGTTCTGTGAATGATGAGAGCTTGCGACAGGAAGCCATTCTCGACTACGATATCGATGAGTATGACGAACGTTTCCTGCGCCATCTTGCACTTGGCTACACCAAGGATATGATTGCCAATCTGAAAGGCATGCCTTTTGGAGTGAAGTCAATAGAGAAGCGCCAAAACGACCTCACTAATCGTCTCTTTGGCGAGGATCATGGCAGCATCAATGCCACTCGACTCGTGACAAGAGCAATAGAGCTGCGCATTCTGGACATCGACAACCTCGAAGAGGATGATGAATAAACGAAAAGGATGTAGAATAGATGGTGAAGGAATCGGCAAAGAAATTGATACGCAGCGTGCTGCGTGCCTATGTGCTCGGCACAGCAGTGCTGATTGTGCTGCTATGGCTTGTATCGTGGCTTATGGGCATTTACATCGATGGCGTTGAGAGTGTGCTGACCAGCAACGGCATAAGATGGTTAGTAGGCAATCTGATGGAGAATTTCAAGTCGATGCCTTTAGCAGAGATAATCTGCGGACTTATGGGTGTGAGCGTGCTTCGCGAATCAGGCATAGTGAAATTGTTTGATGGCCACATCTCGCTGAAGCAGAAAAGAGCCATACAGATTACTGCGGTTTTCATCGCTGTGTTTGCCTTGCTGTTCTCTCTACTGCTCTTGCTGCCCGACGCTATTCTTCTTTCAGCATTCGGAGGGCTCGCCAATTCTCCTCTTATGAAGGGATTGTTCGGCATAGTGATGTTGTTTGTGTTGCTCACAGGCAACATCTATGGTTACACAGCAGGACGATTTGTCAATTTGAATGACTTCGTGCAAGCGCATGTGTCGATATTCCACACTGTGTCTTCGTATTTCATCATCTTGTTTCTTGGGTGTCAATTTGTGAGCTGCTTAGATTTCAGCAACATATTTGTAATTGTAGGTAATGAAGATTTGATCATAAGTATTTCACAAATTGTCTTGTATTATATCCCTTTAATTCTATATGTATTGTTGGTACTGTAAGAGATGCAAATAAACATTGCATCTTTTCATCTCCAGTGCATATATGCAAACAAAAAGCGCAGTCAGCATTTAGTTGCTGAACTGCGCTCTTCGCATTTTAGAAAGCTTGGTTTATTTAGTTGCGAAGTATTTGTCTATTGCCTCTGCTGTCTTTCTGCCTGAAGCGATGGCGCGAACTACAAGGCTTGCTCCCGATGCTGCATCGCCTGCAACGAATACATTGTCAGGGAACTCTGGCTGCTGTGGCTTGATGAATCCCATTGCGAGGAACACGATGTCTGCCTTGATCACCTCAACCTCGCCAGCTTCAACCATGATAGGACGACCACCTTCTGGATTTGGCTTCCAATCGATTGGCTGTACCTTCACGCCTGTGAGCTTGCCATCCTTGCCAAGGAACTCAAGCGAGTTGATGTTCCAGCGACGAGTACATCCCTCTTCGTGTGAAGATGTAGTCTTCAATATCACTGGCCAGTTAGGCCAAGGAGTAGATGGGTTATGGCCTACAGGTGGCTTAGGCATGATTTCAATCTGAGTGACAGACTTAGCGCCCTGACGATGGCTTGTGCCGATACAGTCAGAACCAGTGTCGCCACCACCAATCACGAGCACGTCCTTACCCTTAGCAGTTACGCGGTCAGCCTTCGAGAACTCCATGCCAGCGAGAACTCGGTTCTGCTGCGAGAGAAGTTCGAGTGCGAGGTGAACACCCTTCAGTTCACGTCCAGGAATGTTAAGGTCGCGAGCCTGTGGAGTACCAGTTGAGACTACGTAAGCATCAAAACCCTCGAGTACAGCGTTCTCATCGCTATAATCCTTAGCAGCCAGTTTTTCGAGAGAAATTGGAGTGCCATACACAAACTTCACGCCCTCCTGTTCCATCACGTTGATGCGACGGTCGATGATCTTCTTATTGAGCTTGAAGTTTGGAATACCATAGCGGAGAAGACCGCCAGCAGCCTCGTTCTTGTCGAACACTGTCACTTCATATCCTTTGTAGTTCAGCTGATTAGCAGCAGCCAAACCTGCAGGGCCAGCACCGATTACTGCCACCTTCTTGCCATTGCGCACAGGATGCTCTATTGTCACATAGCCCTCCAGATAAGCACGCTCAGCAATAGCGCACTCATTTTCGCGGTTTGTCACAGCCTCGCCAGTTGTGAGGTAAAGCACGCAGCTCTTCTCGCAGAGAGCAGGGCAGATACGGCCTGTGAACTCA
>JAZRYI010000033.1:0-56394 GCA_045600665.1 Bacteroidaceae bacterium | reverse complement strand
GAAAAACGATACAAAATTATTAAGAATATTTCGTAATAACAAATAGTTTGTTCAAAGTGTTAAAAAACAAAAGTGCCTCAAAATGAGGCACTTATTCATAAATATTCCGAAATGTTCAGGTTTGTTCAAACAGCCCTACTTGCCGATGCAGAATGTGCTAAATATAGAGCCGAGCACTTCGTCCGTTTGGATGGTGCCGCCTACTATGTCGGAGAGATGGTTGATGCATTGTCGGAGATCTTCGGAGATGAGGTCGCCAGAGAGTTGGAAATTGAGGCCTTCGATGACACGAAGAATGTCTTGATCGGCAAGGAGAAGAGCGTCGTAGTGGCGAGCGGAGGTGACTATGACATCGTTTTGTGTGAATGAGGGGACATTGGCCGCAGTATAGATTGATTCGCGTAGCTGATTGATGCCAATGCCTTGCTTTGCTGAAATGGAGAGAAAGCCAGCGAGTGATGATGTGGAATCAAGGTCGCATTTGTTGAGAACCTTGATTAGTGATTTCTCTGCTGCCTGCTTTTCCATGCTGGCAATTTCTTCTGCGGATGGAGGAGTGTCGCACATCCACATAATTATTGGTGCTTCGCTGATTTTCTGTTTAGTGCGATTGATGCCTATCTGTTCTATTTCATCAGATGTGGTGCGGATGCCAGCTGTGTCGATGAGGCGGAACGTGATGCCATGAATGTCGATAAGTTCTTCGATTGTATCGCGTGTGGTGCCATGAATATTGCTGACAATAGCACGTTCCTCGCCTAAAAGGCAATTGAGGAGCGATGATTTGCCTACATTGGTATTGCCGACAATGGCTACGCTTATGCCTTGCTTGATGGCTTGTCCTGTGCGGAAAGAATCGGCAAGGCGAGTGATGTGGTTGTGAATCTCTTCTGCAAGGGATAGCAGTTGCTGACGGTCGGCAAAATTAACATCTTCCTCAGAGAAATCAAGCTCTAATTCGAGAAGTGATGTGATGTGGAGCAATTGCTGGCGAAGGCGAGACAGCTGAGATGAGAAATTGCCCCTTAGCTGTGATATGGCAAGCCTGTGGGTAGCTTCATTGGTGGATGCAATAAGGTCGGCAACTGCTTCTGCTTGTGACAAATCCATCTTGCCGTTCAGGTATGCTCTTTGTGTGTATTCACCTGGTTCAGCTTGGCGGGCCCCTTGGCGTATCATAAGCTGAAGAATTGCGGAAATGATGTAGCGGCTGCCGTGGCAAGAAATTTCTACGCTATCTTCGCCTGTGTATGAGTGAGGGGCACGGAAGATGGACAAGAGAACATCGTCGATGATGGATTGACTTTCTGGATCGACAATGTTTGCATACACAACAGTGTTTGCCTTCGCCTGCGAAATGTCTCGGCTGAATATACCATTGGCAATTCTTATCGAGTCCTCCCCCGAGATCCGGATAATGCCTATTGCGCCGCCAGGAGCTGTGGCAGGGGCGCATATTGTATCTTGCTTTATCTGCATGTATTCCTGATGCTATATTTTACTTTGAAAGCTCTGCTTTACGTATCTCTTTAGCCAGCAGCTTCACCTCGCCGCTGAGATTCATTATGCGGCTTTCGATGCTCAATATCTTGGTTTCCTGGTTGGCTGCATCGTTGCGAAGCTCTACCAGCTGCTCCTTGAGAGTGTCTATGTTTTTCGACTTCTGCAACCACTCCGAACACATCTTTCTTGCCGCTTCCGACTTGAAGTCGCTGAGTGTGTAGCATGTTTTCTCATCGTTGATGACAAACTCAAAGTCGCGCTTTATTTCTTCCATTTTGCTGTTTGCAAGAACGGCAACTCTCTGCAATGCCGATGCTTTCATCGCTTTCTCTTCAGCAGTGTATGTGCCTTCCAATGCAGTGATGGAATGTAGCGATGCAGAAAGGATGAGGTATGACTCAGGCACTGCGTCAGAGTCGATGGTGTGGCGGTAGCTGTTTGGTACGAAAGTGTAGATGCACACCTTGTCCTTTGGCTGGTATCGGTCGGAAGCAAACCATCCGAGGTTGCTTTCTTCGTCGATCACCATCATATAGTCGTTGGCGTATGAATTATATGGATAACCTACATTCTCTGCAATTAAGTATCGCTTTTCGTCGTTGTCGTAGCGAGTGACATAGATGTCGTAGTTGCCATATCCATTCGATGACCGAGCTGCGAAGTATAGTTTCTGACCGTCTGGCAATAGAAATGGGTAGTTAAGATCGCCATCCACCTCCATGCCTTTCTCTTGTGTCGTGTGCTCTTCGTCGTTGCCAAACGAACGGTAGATGCTGATGCCACCATCACCGCTTGAATGCTTTGGCGTCAATGTCAATCCATTTGGCGCGACATACTGCACAGTTTCTGCATTGTCTGATGGAATCAGCATTCCTTTATCGTCTGTAAGCTGATAAGCAGAAAGGAACGTGTGCTTATCCACCACAACGCTGTCCACAATCACTATACGATCCACTCCTTGCAAGCCTCGCTCATTGTGCTTGCACACATTGAGCATTGCTTCGTATGCCTCAGTGGATTCCTTCTTGCGCTTAGCTTGGGTTATCTTCTTCTCAAGCGCCTCCTCTGCATCCTCAAACTTCATCTTCTTGAGGCATGACAGTATGCTTTCATCGCTCACTATCTTGCGAACTATAGGATAGGATGGCATTGCCTGCTCTGCGGATGGCTGCTTGGTGGAATCGTTGGCTGCAATAGGTTCAAATGCTGCTGACGAAAGTGCGACTGTGGAGAGTAGTATTGTAAAAATTGTTCCTTTCATAAACTTATAGTTGTTGTGGAATGTAATCTGTATTATATGTTGAGTAATAGCAAGCTATAGCAATTCAACTATAGTTATTCCTGCACCACCGAAACGGATGTCTTCTTCGTAGAAATCAGACACTGCTGGCATCGTTGCCAGATATTGGCGGATGATTGTTTTCAGCGTACCTGTTCCTGTGCCATGAAGAATCTTGACTCTCGATGCTCGAGCTACACAAGCATCGTCGATGAAGTATGTCACAGCCTGAACAGCTTCATCGCCTCGCATGCCTCGCACGTCAATCTCGTGCTTGAAGTTGAGGGTGGTGTTGCGAATCTCATCCTGCGTCTGTGTGCTGACAAATGTTGCTGCCACAGCATTGCGTTCCTTCTTTGGAGCCTCTGCAGATTCGAGTCGCTTCAATAGCACGTTGGTAGTTATGTTGCCGAAGACGACCTGAGCTTCGTTTCCATTCACCTTCTGCACCTGCCCAACTGTGGTCTGTCCCTTCAAACGCACATAGTTTCCAGCTGCAAATGCAGTTGTAGTGACTGACGACGAAGATGACTGTGCAATTCCTGTTCTTGTGAAACCTGTTCCTGCAATGCTTCCCTTCTGCGACGATTTAGCATCAGGGTTATTCTTCTTTTCCTCCTTGCGCTTGCGCCTTGCGATGAGTTTCTCCATCTGTCGGCGTATCTTTTCATCGGCAATGTCGGGATTGATATCGTGCACTTCCTTCTTGAAGTCGGCAAGATTTTGCCTAATCATACGGGTGCGCTCTTTCTCTGCTTGGGCTTCTTTTATCTCGCGAACAGTCTGTTCAATGCGTGCGTTCGATTCTTTCAGCAACTGCTCTGCTTCCTCCTTTGCACGAGAAATAATCAGTTTGCGTTCGTCGTGAAGTTTCTGAATGTCAGATTCGTAGCGGTTAATGGTTTCCTCCATCTGTTTCTCGTGCTGATGTATGGCTTGACGCTTGTTTTCCCAGTAACGCTTGTCGCGAACGATGTCTTGCAGATACTTGTCAGAATTGATATAATCCTTGCCCACAATCTCTGATGCATCACGAATCACCTCATCGGGGATGCCTGTCTTTCTAGCTATCTCTATAGCGAACGAACTGCCAGGATTACCTATTGAAAGCTGGAAGAGCGGACGCATCTGCTGGCGGTCGTAGAGCATAGCTCCATTCACGATGCCATCTGTCTCCTGAGCATAATGCTTGAGGTTTTGATAGTGTGTGGTGATGACTCCGTATGTATGCTTACTATTGAATCGTTTCAGCATGGCTTCTGCTATCGCACCTCCAATCTGGGGCTCAGTGCCCCCGCCAAATTCATCGATGAGAATCAATGAAGCACCATCTGAATGCTTCATCATATTCTTCATGTTGAGCAGATGCGAAGAGTAAGTGGAAAGGTCGTTTTCTATGCTCTGCTCGTCTCCTATGTCGATGAATATGCTCTTGAAAATGCCCATTATGCTGCTTTTTGCCATAGGCACAGGCATGCCGCATTGAAACATGTACTGCAGTAAGCCGGTTGTTTTCAAGCACACAGACTTTCCGCCAGCGTTAGGACCAGAAATAATGAGCAGGCGCTGCTTATGGTTGAGCGTGATGTCGAGTGGCACCATCTTGCGCTTTGGCTCGTCGGGATGCTGAATATTGTAGCTGCGGAAGTTCAGGTCGAGTATTGGGTGAATGGCAAGACACCAATCCAGCATTTGCTTGTTCTCCATTTTAGGCTCTACAGATTCGGTGTCGATGGCAAACTTCGCCTTAGCACGGATGAAGTCAATACGCGCAAGGAATGCATAACTGTCCAAAATGTCATTCACCTCAGGACGCACCAATTGACTGAATTCCATCAGAATTCTATGTATTTCCTTTCTCTCTTCACTTTCCAACTCACGTATCTTGTTATTCGCCTCCACCACTTCTGCTGGCTCAATGAACACCGTCTTGCCTGTGTCCGATTCGTCGTGCACGATGCCTCGTATGCGTCTCTTCATAGCTGGCGCAACAGGTATGACGAGTCGTCCGTCACGCAGTGTTGGCGCAATGTCCTTATCCACCAATCCTTCGCTTTTTGCGGTGCGCATGATGCTGGTGAGCGTGCGCGAGATACTGCCCGCTGTGCTTGCCAGTTCCCGTCGTATTGCCATCAGAATAGGAGATGCAGAGTCTTTCACATGACCAAACTTATCGAGAATCTGATCAATGCGCTTCACCAAATAGGGATAAGTGTGAACATCTGCAGTCAGATTGTGGAGGTAAGGATATGTCGGTATAGAATCCTCTTCGTCCTCATATCTGTGCAAAAAGCTCACGATATTGCATATTGCGCCCAGTGATCGCTGGAGGCAGAAGAGTTCTTCCACCTCAAGACATGTGTTTTGAATGCGAATCCTCTTCAGTGCAGGTCGCACGTCGAAGAAATTTTGGTCTGGGAAGTCATCCTCCTGCAGCACTCTCACAAACTCCATTGTCAGCCTCACCTGACGCCTTATGTCGTCATAGTTTGTGGAGAAAGCCATTTTATGCACCAGTTCCTCGCCCAGCGAGCATAGGCAATGCTCCGCCAACCGCTGTCTTATCTGCGTGAACGCAATCTTTTGTTCAAATGTATTTGGATAAATCAAAGTCGTCTATGTATTTTATTTTCAAACTGCAAAATTAGCGAAAATATTTGATTATTCATCGCAGAGCTGCGAAAAAATAGTGGAACTCATCATTTATACATTAATTATTTATAAAACGCTTGACAAACTCGTTATTTATTTTTCATTCATTCACATTCTACCAACTCCTCTATCATTTTCATCCTCTCCTTGCTACGCTCTATAGTTTCTTCATTAATAAGCTTTTTGAATGATACAAATTTTATGGAGAAAAAAAGAAATAGCCTCAAGAGGTAAAGCAAGAAAGACATAGACAGCAGTCATTGCAGAATGTAAAAAAACGCGAGGCATCGGATGATGCGCCCGCGTTCATTATTAATATGTTGCTGGTTACTTAATTTGCTGCTTCGAATTCCTTGAGGAAGCGAACATCGTTCTCGGAGAAAAGACGGAGGTCTTTGACCTGATACTTGAGGTTAGCGATGCGCTCAATGCCCATGCCGAATGCATAGCCTTTGTATTTGGTCGAGTCAATACCATTGAGCTCGAGCACGTTAGGGTGTACCATGCCGCAACCGAGAATCTCGAGCCAGCCGCTGCCTTTGCACATTGAGCAGCCTTTGCCTTTGCAGAGGGTGCAGCTTACATCCATCTCGGCCGATGGCTCTGTGAATGGGAAGTAGGATGGGCGGAGGCGGATTTGGGTGTCCTCGCCGAACATCTCTTTTGCGAAGAGGAGGAGAACCTGCTTGAGGTCTGTGAAGCTTACGTCCTTGTCGATGTAAAGGCCCTCAACCTGATGGAAGAAGCAGTGGGCGCGTGCTGAGATTGCCTCATTGCGATATACGCGTCCTGGACAGATGATACGGATTGGCGACTGCTGCTTTTCCATCACGCGGCTCTGCACGGAGCTTGTGTGGGTGCGGAGGATGATGTCTGGGTGTGCCTCGACGAAGAATGTGTCCTGCATGTCTCGCGCAGGATGATCCTCAGCAAAGTTCATGCTAGAGAATACGTGCCAATCGTCTTCCACTTCAGGACCCTCGGCAAGGGAGAAACCAAGACGCGAGAAGATGTCGATGATCTCGTTCTTGACGATGGTGAGTGGGTGGCGTGTGCCAAGTCCGACTGGGTATGCTGTACGTGTGATGTCGATAGAGTTGCTATCTGTGTCCTGAACGGCAAAGTTTTCCTTGAGGGCGTTGATTTTCTCTGTGGCTTTGTTCTTGAGTTCATTGATCTTGATTCCCACTTCCTTTTTCTGGTCTGCAGGAACGTTGCGGAAGTCAGCCATCAGGGCTGGGATGGATCCCTTCTTGCTGAGGTACTTTATGCGAAGTGCCTCGATGTCTTCAGCTGAGTTTGCTTCGAGGGCTTCGACTTCCTCGAGCAGGTCTTGTATCTTTTGTAACATTATCGTTTATGGTGTGTATGTTGTTTTTATTTGAGTAATAAGTAGCAGTTTTGTAAACAATGCTATCAAATTTTGTGCAAAGATAGTGAATTTATTCATATTATAACGCTTCATAAAAAATAAACTCTTAAATTTGCATTAAAATTGAGAGAATATGGAGGAATTATCGGTTATTTGAAATTCCCCAAACGGTTATTATATGAAAACATCAATAGCACTGGCAATTGCATCGACACTGTTTCTGTCTGCTTGCAAGCAAGGAAAAGTGTCGGAGATTTTCTTTTCTGACGAAGAGGAAGTGGAGGAGGACTCGGTTGACGCTTATGTTGGCGACACTCTCCATCTGTTTGAGGAGGAGTTGCCTCCTGTGACAATGGATGAGCTGTTCGATGATTTCTTTTTCAACTTTGCAGGCGATGCGAGGTTCCAGAAGCAGAGAATACGCTTTCCGCTCAAGTGCATTGATGGCGAGGAGGTGATTACGCTTTCGCGTAGCGAATGGGATCTGTATAACCGTTTCGATACTCAGGACTTCTTTTCGGTTATATATGAGCGCGAGCAGGATATTGAGTTGCAGAAAGATACTGCTGTGAGCCAAGTGGCTGTGGATTGGGTGCATCTGCAGGACAGCTATGTAGAGAAGTTCAATTTCAAGAGGCTGGATGGCGTGTGGGTGCTGATGGATATACGCAAGAATCATTTAGAGGATATTCCTAATGGGGATTTCTTGCAGTTCTATTCCAAGTTCATAGCGGACAGTTTGTATCAGCGCGAGTCTATTGTTGTGCCTCTGAAACTTGTACTTACTGCGCAGAGCGATGAAGAGACGGAGCAGGTGGAGGATTTGTCGGCGGATCAGTGGTTTGAATTGAAATCAGATCTTCCGTTCCCTAAGGATGCTCTGGTGAATATTGATTATGGTCAGGCAATGGAGGGCGAGACGAACAAAACACTGCTGATGGAAGGAGTGAGCAATGGTCTCTTTATGAAGTTCAAGTTCAATAAGCATGGCGAAAACTGGATGCTGTTTGAAGTGGAATATTGATTAGATATGAAGGAATACATCAACTATAGTTTATTGCAGCACAACACGTTCGGAATGGATGTGAGTGCTAAGCGATTTGTGGAATACAGCAGCGAGGAAGAACTCGCTGCTGTCATTTCTTCTTTGAAGGATGAGAAGTCGGTGCTCCATATTGGCGGCGGTAGCAATCTTCTCTTCAAGGGAGATTATGACGGTGTGGTGCTTCACAGTGCCATTAGGGGCATTGAGGTGGAGGACGAGACGGATGACGAGGTGTTGGTTAGAGTTGGTGCTGGCGAGGTGTGGGATGACTTTGTTGCATTCGCTGTGGAGAAAGGCTGGGGCGGTGTGGAGAACCTCTCGCTCATTCCTGGCGAGGTTGGCGCAAGTGCAGTGCAGAACATCGGCGCGTATGGCGTTGAGGCTAAGGATGTCATTGCGCTGGTTGAGGCTGTGGAGTTGAGCTGCGGTCAGAAGCGATGCTTTGGTACGGTGGAATGCGCATACGCTTATCGCCAGAGTATATTCAAGAATTTGCTGAAAGGCAAGTATGCTATTACATACGTCACATACCGATTGCAGAAGCATCCAGTTCTGAAGCTGGAGTATGGCAACATAAAGTCTGTACTTAATAATAGGGATGCACTGAGCGTGGCTGATGTGAGACAGGCTATCATAGATATAAGAAATGCAAAATTGCCCGATCCTAAGGTGCTGGGTAATGCTGGCAGTTTCTTCATGAATCCTGTGGTGAGCCGCGAGAAGTTTGAGGAACTGCAGAGGGTGTACCCTGGCATGCCTTATTATACTGTTGAAGATGGAGTAAAGATTCCTGCAGGATGGATGATTGACCAGTGTGGATGGAAGGGCAAGGCGCTCGGACGTGCTGCTGTGCACGACAAGCAGGCATTGGTGCTCGTCAATTTGGGCGGTGCAAGTTCTGAGGAAATTGTTGCGCTGAGTGACGCTGTGTGCAGCAGTGTGATGGATAAATTTGGAGTTGATATTCATCCAGAAGTGAACTTTATATAATATAAAAAGTATAGAAAATGAGAATCACGATACTTGGAAGCGGTACGTCGTGCGGCGTGCCTCAGATTGGATGCCCTTGCAAAGTGTGCACTTCGGCTGACTCGCGCGATAAGCGCTTACGCTGTTCGGCATTGGTGGAGGTGAACGGCAAGAGGATACTGATCGACTGCGGACCTGATTTCCGCGAGCAGATGCTGCGCATTGATTTCCATCCTCTTGATGCAGTCCTCATTACTCATGAACACTACGATCATGTGGGAGGACTCGATGACTTGCGTCCTTACAGTGTGTTTGGCGATGTGGATGTGTATGCGGAAAAGTATTGTGCCGACCATCTCGTGGAGCGGATTCCTTATTGCTTCACGCCCAAGGATAAGCGCTACCCTGGCGTGCCAGCTATCAATCTGATCCACATTGAGCCTCATGTGCCAATAGTGATAGACGAAAACTGTTCGGAGCCAATGAGTGGCGAGTATCTGGATGACTTCGTTAAGGAAAAGCGAGATGCTATACTCCAAGAGATTGATTTTGAAAAATCTACTGGCGTGATTGAGCCTGTGGAAGTCTTGCCTATACGTGTTATGCATGGCAAGTTGCCGATTGTGGGTTTTCGTATTAAGAATTTCGCTTACATCACTGACATGAAGACGATTCCTGAGGAGGAATTCGAGTATTTGGCTGGTGTGGAGTATCTTGTGGTGAATGCGCTTCGTCATAAGGAGCATCCGAGTCATCAGAGCATTGAGGATGCTATTGCTTTCTCTCGCAGAGTAGGTGCGAAGGAGGTGTGGTTCATTCATATGAGTCACCACATACTGCCTCATGCTCAGGAAGAGGCTCTTCTTCCTGAGGGTTTTCATCTGGCTTATGACGGTCAGGTGATAGATATCTAAGAGTGTTTCTTGCGCTCTTTGTACAGTTGTCGCGAATTTATCACATTATGCCATACGGAGTAGAAACCGCCAGCCATTGCTGTGACAGGGTTGAGGAATGTGTATCCTGCCCAGATGATGAACACGGTGTTCTTCTGTCCCAATAGCTGGGTTCCGGCTATTGGCTCATGGTGGTTGTGTCCTATGATGCGTCCGCAGCAGAACTGTATAAGGCAGCAGATGAGCGAGACGATAGCTATGCCTGCGAGTTCCCATATTCCTTCATTGCTGTGCATTATTGCTTTCACGGTTACAGCTATTGCTAGCGAGAGTGCTACTGCCCACATGTAGAAGGCGAGGTTGGCTTGTTGCTGCACTTTTTTGTGGAAGCGTGGCAGAAGATGGCGCACAGCCCATGAGGCGGCTAGCGGCATTATGAGGAGTGGGAACACTTTGCCGATGATGAGGAGGAAAGACGTGTAGAAACTCATGTCGGGATTGGTACTCTCATGCATCAGAGGCACGATGGCTGGGATGATGAGCGATGCGGCAAGGTTGATAAGGCATGTGTAGCTGACCACTGTGGTGGGATTGCCATGCAGCTTGGTGGTGACTACGGCTGCTGCTGTTGCTGTGGGGCAAATCATGCAGAGCATAGCGCTTTCTATTATCACTTTGCCTTGTATATCTGGCATTGCTATGATTATCAATCCCATCAGCACGAAACTGAGCACTTGGATAGAGAGGGGGGTGAGCATCCAGAGACGCGGCTTGAGCTCTCGGTAGTCAACTTTGCAGAAACTGATGAAGAGCATGCCGAAGATGAGCAATGGCTGTAGGTAGCTTATGAAACTACTGACGAAGGCGTGCGTACCGTCTAAAGCAGGTATGCCTGTGTATATGAAATAGCCTATCACTCCAGCAAGCATGGAGATGGGGAGTGTCCAGTTTCTGAGAAAATTCATTTGCGTATATTATTTTTTAATGTAGTAAAGCTTCAAGGTGCACGATTTCTTGCTTGTATTGCTCAGCAATGAGGAACTCGAGTTTCTTGGCTGATTCTTTCATGAGCTTTCGGTTGTGATCGATGGCATGTTTTATCTCGTCTTGGCTCATGCTATTGTAGATAGCGTCTTCTGAAGCTTCTGCGGCGAGGGATGCATTTTCTTCTATGTATGCACGACCGATGTAGTCGATTGGCTTGTGCTCTTTGATGGCAGTCTGTGCTTTCTGTATCTGGGTTGGGGTGATGCCGTGTTCGTTGTTGTATGCCATTTGCACTGTGCGGCGGCGATTGGTCTCGTCGATGGTGCGCTGCATTGTCTCTGTGATGGTGTCAGCGTACATGATGGCGAGGCCATTGACATTGCGTGCAGCTCGTCCGATAATCTGAACGAGAGAGCGATGGTCGCGTAAGAAGCCTTGATAGTCGGCATCGAGAATGGCTACGAGCGAGACTTCTGGTATGTCGAGTCCTTCGCGAAGGAGGTTGATGCCTATGAGGACATCGTACTCGCCTGCGCGGAAGTTGTTGATGATCTCTACTCTGTCGAAGGTGTCAACGTCACTGTGGATGTAGTTGGCTTTTATGCCTACGCTGTTGAAATAGCTGGCGAGTTCTTCTGCCTGGCGCTTGGTACTTGTAATGGCGAGCGTGCGTTCGTTTGCTTCAATGCGCTTGTGTATCTCTTCCATGAGGTCGTCCATATAGTTGAGCTTTCCGCGCACTTCGATGGGAGGGTCGAGGAGACCTGTAGGACGGATGAGCTGTTCTACGATCACGCCTTCTGAACGTTCAAGCTCGTAGTTGGCAGGAGTGGCACTGACGAAGATGGTTTGTGGCGTGAGTTCCTCAAACTCATGTAATTGGAGTGGACGATTGTCGAGTGCAGCTGGCAGACGGAAGGCGTATTCCACAAGGTTTTCCTTACGTTTGCGATCGCCGCCCCACATGGCTTTAACCTGAGGAATGGATTGGTGGCTCTCATCGACGATGAGGAGGTAGTCTTCAGGGAAAAAGTCGAGCAGGCAATATGGGCGTTCACCAGCTTGTCTACCATCGAAGTAGCGTGAATAGTTCTCTATTCCAGAGCAATGCCCTGTCTCGCGTATCCATTCAAGATCGTTTGTGACGCGAAGCTCTATCTGGCGTGCTTTCTCCATGTCGCCAAGATCTTCGTAGTATTGTATTCGATCATGCAGGTCGTTTTCTATCATGCGTATGGCACGCTCTGTCTGCTCCTTGCTGGTCATGAAAAGATTGGCAGGATAGATCTGATATTCTTCGTATGATGCAATAGGACAAAGGGTGTTTGTGTCGAGTTCTTGTATTTCTTCAATAGTGTCGTCGAAGTAGTTGATTCGTAGTATCTTTTCGTCGTATGTAAGGTAGATGTCCACGGTCTCCCCTTTTACTCGAAAGTAGCCTCGCTCAAGCTCGTTGGCTTGGGCAAGGTCGTTGTTGAGGTATAGCATATCTACAAGTTTCCTGCGAAGCGTTTCCTGGGGTACGTCTTGATCTACCTGTATGCTGAGGATATTTTCTGCAAAGCTAGTTGGTGCTCCCATGCCGTAGATGCATGACACGGAGCTGACGATGATGACGTCCTTGCGTCCTGATAGCAATGCTGAGGTTGCAGCAAGGCGGCTTCTGTCGAGGTCGGGATTGATAGCGAGGTCTTTCTCTATGTATGTTCCTGTGGATGGAATGTATGCTTCTGGCTGGTAGTAGTCGTAGTAGCTGACGTAATACTCTACTGCATTGTTGGGAAAGAATGCTTTCATCTCTGTGTAGAGCTGATGTGCCAGCGTCTTGTTGTGGCTGAAGATAAGGGTTGGCTTGCCTGCGTTCTTGATGACGTTTGCCATTGTGAAAGTCTTTCCCGACCCAGTCACACCAAGGAGCACCTGGGCTGGCACTCCTTCTTTAACTCCTTGCGTAAGTTGTGCTATTGCTTGAGGCTGATCGCCTGTTGGTTCATATTTGGATATTAACTGAAATTCCATAACGTAACTTTTTATTGGGGTGCAAAATTACTACTTTTATTATTAATACAAAGCGATTATCAACTTTTTTTGCTGTGTGAAAGGTTTTTTAGATTTTCTTAAACTAAAAAAACGCTGTCAAGGTTGCGAATCTCGCTATGAATGCGTATCTTTGCACCCAAATTTATTATTTGAAATGAAGAAGTTATTTTTTGTCGGTTTGATATCGGTTCTTGCATTGAGTTCATGTGGCTCATACAATAAAGTGCTGAAGTCTTCCGACTATGATTATAAATACGAGGCGGCAAAGGAATACTATTCTTCTGGCCACTATGTGAAGGCTTATCAGTTGCTTGAAGACCTTATCATGGTCCTCAAAGGTTCTGATCGTGGCGAGGAGTCTCTGTTTATGCTGGGAATGTGCTATTACAATTTGCACGACTATGAAACAGCAACGATGTATCTGGACAGGTATTCTAAGTCATATTCGAAAGGCGAGTACACAGAGCTTGCACGATACTATAGCGGAAAGGCTTCATATCTTGAGAGCCCAGATCCTCGTCTTGACCAGTCTCCAACGTACACAGCCATAAATCAGCTTCAGGAGTTTCTTGATTTCTATCCATATTCAGAGTATAGGGAAGAGGTCAATGACATGATTTACGAATTGCAGGACCGACTTGTGCAGAAGGAGTTTGACAGTGCGAAGCTGTATTATAATCTTGGCACTTACGTGGGCAACTGCACGAACGGTGGCAGCAACTACGAGGCAAGCATCATTACAGCAGAAAATGCTTTGCGCAGCTATCCTTACACTCGCTTACGCGAGGAATTGTATATGCTGATTTTGAGAAGCAGATATCAGTTGGCACAGCGCTCTATTGAAGAGAAGAGCGATGAGCGATTCCGCCAGGCAATAGACGAGTACTTTGGATTCAAAAATGAGTTTCCTGACAGCAAGTACCTGAAGGAGGCAGATCAAATATATCGCCATTCTACAGCTAAGGTCAAGAACATTTTAGAAGATTAGTGAGCGTTGGCGCATGGTCAGAGTGTTTGTTTCACGTTATTGAGCGATACACAGATTCTCGTGATGCTTGTATAGTGAGTCGCATTGCGTAGCAAGTCGCTTTGATTTATGCCACACATTATATTATATATAGTAAAAAACAAATAATAATAAAAAATAATAATTATGGATTTCAAGAAGACAAATGCTTCATCAACTACTGTTACGCGCAACGTAATGGATCTTTGCCGTGACACTAACAACGTGTACGAGAGTGTTGCTATCATCTCAAAGCGCTCTAACCAGATTGCTTCGGAGATGAAGGAAGAGCTCACAAAGAAGTTGAAGGAGTTTGGTACTAACAACGATTCTCTTGAAGAGGTGTTTGAAAACGAAGAGCAGATTCAGATCTCTCGCTACTATGAGCGCTTGCCAAAGCCTACTCTCATCGCTACACAGGAATTCATTGAGGACAAGGTTTACTATCGCAACCCTGCAAAGGAAGCTGCAGATAGAAAGATGTTGTAATTTTGTGCTATGATTCAGAGAATACAGACAGTGTATCTTGCCCTCGTTCTGATAATGTCTTTCGTCGGCTTGGTTTCAACAATCGGCGAATGGACCGTTGCAGACGCAGTGGTTGCAAGCTTCACTAATTTCACTTTTGGCGCTGATGGTGCTTTCAAGTCACTGGATTCAACAAGCGGTCCTTGGTGTTTGGGAGTGTTGCTCATTATGGTTATGTTCCTATCAGGAATGAGCATAATGCTCTTCCGCAAGAGAATGCGCCAGCTGAGACTCACCATCGTCAGCACTATACTTCTTGTTGGATATGTTGCTACGTATGCAGTGTTTGCTTACTACTATCAGCTCAACCTAGAACAGCTGGTGCCAGCAGAAACAGCGCAACTTGTACCTACATTCCACATCAAGTTTATTGGAATGTTTCCTGTGCTGAGCATCATTTTGAATTGCCTTGCCATCATTGGCATTCGCAAGGATGAAGCTCTCGTGCGTTCTTTGGACAGAATTCGATAGAAAGCTTTTTCTCTTTAGAATATGCAGTTTATCCTTGTATAATAAGGTATATACATATATGATGACCTAAAATGGACAGGATGAAAAAAAATACTCTGGAGAGACGAATTTTTCTTAGAAAAGTTTTGCCAGTTCGCTAAAAAGTACTACCTTTGCACTCGCAATTGAGAAGGAGAGTTGCCAACAACGTTTCTATAGTGATTGCAAAGCGTAAGACTGCGGAAATAGCTCAGTTGGTAGAGCACAACCTTGCCAAGGTTGGGGTCGCGAGTTCGAGTCTCGTTTTCCGCTCTTTTTTGAAGCTCATGTGGCGGAATGGTAGACGCGCTCGTTTCAGGTGCGAGTGTCGAGAGACGTGCAAGTTCGACTCTTGTCATGAGCACTACAAACAAACATTGAATGGAGAGGTGGCGGAATGGTAGACGCGCTACTTTGAGGGGGTAGTGTCCTCAGGACGTGGGAGTTCGAGTCTCCTCCTCTTCACTCAGGCAAACAAGAATGAAAGTTCTTTTACATAATGATATAATGCGGAAATAGCTCAGTTGGTAGAGCACAACCTTGCCAAGGTTGGGGTCGCGAGTTCGAGTCTCGTTTTCCGCTCTAAAAATAATGGTTCATAATAAATTAAGGGTTTGAACTTTCTGTTTGAGAAAATCGAAAGTTCGTATGCGGAAATAGCTCAGTTGGTAGAGCACAACCTTGCCAAGGTTGGGGTCGCGAGTTCGAGTCTCGTTTTCCGCTCATCATTTAGACATTCGTTTTTTCATAGCATTTCATATATCAGAAGTCGTGAGATTTCTGATATATTTTTTTTATTTATAACATACATAATATAATCACCACCTAATTGTTTAAGAGTACAAACTGAAATGATGTAAACAAGTTATTCTTTACTCAAATGCCATGAGTGCTGATAGCTTGGCTTATTTGTGTCGTTGCAAAATTATTGTTTTGTAATGAGGAGAACGGTTTTGTTGTTTTTTATTTGTTAAGTATAAATTAATGATGTATATTTGCAAAAAAAATAGAAGATGAAACTATGAGTGAAACAAAAGACGATACTATGGAGCTTTTTAAGCTTCGGAAGTTGTATGTGGCAAAAGAAACAGTTACGTACGAAGAGTATTGCCAGCAACAGCTGGACAATATGATGGATGAAATGGACGAACGCTGCTTTGGCGAGATGGCAGAAGGGCAGTTTGTGAGAAGCCATTGATAAATACTGGTATTTAACACAATATGAATTAATATTATAGATTTTGGGACAAAAGCTGATAATTGTTATACTCACTATTCTTTCTGCATTGCCGCTTGCTGCACAAGTCACAGACGAGATGGATGCGCTCATAGATATGCAGGTAGATTCTATATTCGCAGAGGATAAAGACACAGTGACGCTCACACCCGAGGAAGCTTGGGTGGTGAGATTGCAGCAGAGAGTAGACTCTGTGGCGAAAACAAAAAAGACAGCACGTGTGACGACTCGAAATCGTAGAGGACATCGTGTGACGCAAACAGTGCAGCTCAAATACACTTTGGGGTGCTGTGTGTATGACCTTACTGCCGACTCTATGCTATACGAGATAAACAGTCAGAAAATGATGATTCCTGCCAGTACTCAGAAGCTTTTCATATCCACTGCGGCACTGGCGAAGCATGGGACTGAACACACGTTTGACACTAAGGTTTCGACAACTGGAGAATGCATGACTGATAGTGATGGACGTAGGTTCTATTGTGGTGACATTTATCTGCGTGGTGGTTTTGATCCGACGCTTACGTTTGCGGATGTTAGAACAGTTGCGGAACGAATAAGGAGTCTTGGAGTGGATTCGATAGACGGCAAGATAGTAGTGGATAACCGCTTAAAGCAGCGACTGATGGAACATCACGGATGGTCTTATGACAATATACCTCTTAGTGAGGAATATTTCATCACGCCATTGACAATAGATGAAGGCTATTCGTCCCCAGATGCACCTCGCGATTCGGTGTGGACAACAGTGGGAAAAGGGCGCTATGCACGAAAGGTGCGAGTGTTGCCTGCTTATCGTAAGCAGCGAATGAAGCATCCTGAACTTTACTTCGCACAATCGGTGTGGAGGTTGTTGAAGGCTGATAGCATTAAGTTCTCGGTGGCTGACCCGTGTGTGATGCGAGTTGATTCTATAGACGATGGGGCATTTGAGCTACTCACCCTCCGTTCTCCGCTCACGAAAGCTTTGCCGCGCATGATGAAGCGAAGCAATAATTTCTATGCAGAGTCAATGCTTCTGAATCTATGTCCAGAAATGAAAGACGAAGAATGGAACTATGATGTGTGTCGTAGGGTGGTAACGGATATGGTGGATAGTGCAGGAGGCATATCTGAAGAATACAGAATCGTAGATGGAAGTGGCCTGTCGCATTCCAATCTCTGCACTCCGCGAATGCAGATAATGCTATTGCGATATGTTCGTCAGAATCGGCAAATATTTGAACCTATATACGATAGTTTGCCGATAGCGGGTGTGGATGGCACGATTTCGGATAGAATGCGAACGGGAAACGTGTATGGTAATGTACGTGCTAAGACAGGAACAGTGAATGGCGTATCAACGCTGGCTGGCTATCTTACGGCAAGCAATGGCCATGAGCTGGCATTCTCTATCATGGTGAATGATCTTGGCTCTTTGGCTGTTGGACGTGCTTTGCAGGATGAGATTTGCAGAGAGATGGCTCGTTGATAACAAAAAGAGATGCACTTTATTGCTACTATAATTGTTAAAGTCAATCAAATGCTTTTTGCTTATGAAAAAGACAACAGTAAACTTGACTCCTTACGAAAAGAAGCAGTATCAGGAAATAGTGAAATGGATGCATCAAAGCCCATCCATGATTTCCAAGATATCTAACGTGACAGACAAGATTCTTGCTCCGCTCAACTGGGCTTTCGAGAAGCTTATTCCTGTGAGCGTGATACGTGGCGCATTGTCGCTTTGTAGTGTGGCTGCTGAGGTCTCTGCTGTGACAAGAGACATAAGAAAAAAGGCTGGCGTGGAAGATGTGAAGGAATTGCGTGGCAGAGATCTTGCTTTGTCGGATAAGTTTGCTGGTGATGTGAAGAAATGGGCAATCGCTCTTGCTACTGGCGAGGGAGGAGTGGCAGGCTACTGTGGCGTGGCAGGATTGGTTATCGATATTCCTGCTCTTATCACTCTGTCGCTCAACACGGTGTATAGAATTGGAGCATGCTACGGCTATGCTAGCGATGGCGAAGAAGATCGCAATTTCGCAATGAGCATACTTGCAGCAGCAAGTGCGTGTGACAGTAAGGAGAAGAAGTATGCCATTAGCATTCTGGAACAAACGAGTGATGTGATGTCTAAGAAGGCAATACAGCAGATTACCTCAAACTCTGGTCGTGTAGAAAAGGCGATTTCTGCTCTCAGGGCGCTTGCAAAAATGTTCCCTAAGAGTGTTTCTAAATACTTTGCTAAGATTTCTGTGAAGAAGAGTATGCCAATAATCAGTGCTGTAATAGGTGCTGCTGTAAATGCCAACTACATTAATGATGTTGCTACGGCTGCTCGGCGCATGTATCAGCAACGATGGTTGATGGATAATGGTAAATTAATATTGGAAGACGCCTCTTAGTGGACAGCAACTTGTAGAACCATACAATTATGATAATTAACGCATCTATGAACTTATCTATAATGAGAAGAGTTTTATTTGTGACACTGATTTCGATTTTACCAGCAGTATGCTTCGCACAGACTGAGAAACTACTGGAGGAAGGCGTGTCGTGGGAACTTGCACAGAATCGTAAGACGGCAATCACGAGCTTGCATTACAGCCTTGAGTTTTCAATTCCTGAGAATAAAGATGAGGATATTGAAGCAAATGAAGAAGTGTCATTTACTATTAATGAACCTATGGATGTGATTCTTGATTTCAATGAGAGTGCAGACAAGATTCATAGTGTGGGCTATCATAAAGGAGGTAACGGGAAGGAGACGAAGTGCAAGTGGAAGTTTGTGAATGGGCATATCGTCATCCCGAAAAAATATACTTATGCAGGCAAGAACACGATTAAAATTGACTTCACGGCAGGTAATCAGGGACTTAACCGCAGAGATGGCTATGTATATACGCTATTCGTACCAGATAGGGCACATACCGTGTTCCCTTGTTTTGATCAGCCAAATATGAAAGCCGTGTTCAATCTGACGCTTGATGTGCCAAATGCGTGGAGTGTAGCACAAAATGGCTATAAGCTGATATATATTGACGATAGTGGCTTGAAGAAACACAATAAGAATCGTCCTGTCTCCAAGGAAGGATACAGAAAGCAGCACTTTGAGATAAACACTCCAATCCCTACATATCTCTTTGCCTTTGCCGCAGGAGAATTCAAGTACCAGAGATATGAAGAAGACGGCATGAAGATAGGTGCCTACTATCGCGAGACGGACTCTGCCCGTATAGCTCAGTTGCCAGAAATAATGCATCAGGTGGTATTCTCCATGAAATGGCAAGAGGAATTCACAGGAGTGACATACCCTTTCCCTAAGTACGACCTTGTCATTCTTCCTGGTTTCCAGTTTGGAGGAATGGAACATGTAGGGGCTACTTTCTACAACGACAACACTATTTTTCTTCCTTCCAATCCAACACCAGACGAGCAGCTTCGCAGAACAGAACTGATTGCGCATGAGACATCCCACATGTGGTTTGGCGATGCCGTAACCATGAACTGGTTTGATGATGTATGGACTAAGGAAGTGTTCGCAAATTACTTCGCTGCAGAGATTACTGCACCTCTCTTTCCCGGACTCAATCATGAACTTAATTGGCTGAAGACGTATGTCAATGCTGCAATCAGTCAAGATAGGACAGAAGGTCGTACCAGTATTCGCCAGCCACTTTCCAATATGCGATACGCAGGACTTGTCTATAACAACATCATATACAACAAGGCACCTGTCATGATGCGCAAAATGGTGGATGCGATGGGTAAGGAAGCTTACCGACGAGGCATACAGAAATATGTAAAGAAATATAAGTACGGCAACGCTACATGGGACGATCTCATCACCATGCTCGATGCCGAGACATCAGTCGACCTCAAGTCTTTCAGTCGGGAGTGGGTAGACGAGGCGCATTGGCCGCACTATACTGTGTCTTCAGTTTGTGATCCACGGCTTGGTCGCGAATATGGGTACTGCGAACTTACCAACGAACAGTGCGACTCGCTGCTTCATGGCGATGGTTTCGATTGGCTGGAAAACGAGGATGGTACAGGCAGGCAAGCTATACTGATGACGCTCAACGAGAACTACCTCAATGGCAAAATTGATGACGTGCAGTGGATGGATTTTCTAGAAACTACGTTGAAATCAGAAACAGACCCGCTTACAACTCTCACCCTCGTGGGATACATGAGTGAACCCATACAACACACATTCAATCATAAAGAAAGATTTGATGTCTCACTCTTGAAAATGTCAGGCAGTCATTCACTTCCGTCTGTACGCACGCAACTCCTCCGTCTTCTCGCAAACAAGGCACAGACACCAGAAGTCATAGACCGTCTTTATGATATTTGGTACGAAAGAAATAATCCTCTTCTGTCCATAAACGACTATATGACGCTTGCGTACGAGCTTGCCATCAGAATGCCCGATCGTGCAAAGGACATACTTTCAACTCAACGCTCTCGCATTGACAATCCTGACCGTTTGGCACAGTTCGACTTTATTTCCAGATCCGTATCTCCATCTGAGGCAGAGCGAGACTCGCTGTTTTCTTCTCTTGCAATAGCCGAGAATCGCAGAATTGAGCCTTGGACACTATCTGTGCTTTACTACCTCAATCATCCTTTGAGACAGCAATCTGCGATTAAGTACATACGGCCTGCACTTGACATGCTGCCGGAAATACAACGAACAGGTGACATCTTCTTCCCTGCTAACTGGTGCAACAATCTTCTTGCAGGACACCGTTCACCAGAAGCATACAAAGAAGTAGAACGCTTCCTTGCAGATAATGAAGATATGTTGCCTCTTCTGCGCAACAAGATTCTAAGTGCTATGTATTATCTGAAAAGAAGTAATACAGAAAACATAAAAAATAGGATTAAGTAACAATGATGCAGCTTAAGTGTTCTATCAGTTCACCGTCTGATATTATTCCATGATCTACAAATTGCCGTTAACGCAGGAATTATCAATATTTGCAAAACATACAAATGGTAGGGGGATAAATATAAGAAATCGTAAAAATATTAAAATGGTATGCTGTTTGGAGAAAATCGAGACGAAAGAGTTGTGCAGTTAACATATAATGCGTATCTTTGCCGTATAATTGTAAATTAACTCAAGATTGAAAGTGGTACTGTGTATCGCGTATAATGAATAATGAAAGAGGTTCGTTTCTTTTATGTGCCAGATGCAGAAAATGCAATGGAGCTGCCTGAAGAGGAAGCCCAGCATGCTGTGCGTGTGCTACGAATGCAGCAAGGAGATGAGATGGTGCTGATGGATGGCGTTGGCGCTTTCTACCGTGCAGAGGTGGCAGAAGCATCAAAGAAGAGATGCTTTTATCGTATCGTGGAGAAAATGCCTCAAGAGAGGCAATGGGCTCCTCATTTGCATCTTGCTATGTCTCCGACAAAGAATATGGATCGCACGGAATGGATGGCAGAGAAGGCTACAGAGATAGGCTTTGATGAACTGACATTCTTGAAGTGCCAGTTTTCGGAGAGAACGGTGGTGAAGAGTGAGAGAGTGGATCGCATCCTTGTGTCTGCCATGAAGCAAAGTCATAAGGCATGGAAGCCTGTGCTGAATGAGATGGTAGATTTCAAGAGTTTTGTGAAGTCGGACGTTTGTGCTCGGTATGAGAAGAAGTTTATCTGCCATTGCTATGACGAGATTGATTTAGGGGAGAAGATAGAGCTGAAGGATGCGGTGAAGGCTGGAGAGGATACGCTTGTGCTCGTGGGACCCGAGGGAGACTTTTCTGTTGAGGAAGTGAAGTTGGCGGAGACGCTAGGATTCCAGTCGGTATCACTTGGCAAAAGCAGATTGAGAACGGAAACGGCTGCTCTCGTAGCTGTGCATATTATGAATTTTATTAATCAATAATAATATGAAAACTAAATTGTTGTCATTGTTTGTAATGGTGATGGTTTTATTGTGTTCTTGCAATAAAGCTGACTATGCAAATGTGGTGCCTGCCGATGCAAGTTTTGTGGCAAGCGTGAATGTGAAAGATATTGCAGAAAAAGGCAATTTGCAGGAATCTGCTGCAGTGGAAATGATGAATCAGTATCTTGGATTGGTGGTGTCTGGCAAGGACTTGAAGCAGATGAAAGAATACATTGCTAATCCTGCTGACATGGGTATTGATTTCCGAGAGCCAGTGTATGCTTTCAAGACTCAGAATGAATGCCTTGGTTTGACTATGAAGGTGGCTTCAGAAGGTGATTTGACGGAATTCATTCAATTGCTGGCTAAGCAGAGCCTTTGTACAAAGCCTGTGGATAGGGATGGATTGAACTGTGGCAGTTTACTTGACGACATTGAATATACTTTTGACGGAAAGACTTTGCTGCTTGTTTCTTGCTTGGGGGATGGCGGTTCTGCAATGAGCAAGCAAGTGTCCGCACAGTTGATGAAGCAAGATGCAGATAATAGTTTCGTGAGTACAGAAGCATACGATAAGATGGGGGCTCAAGCAGGTGATGTGAAGATTTACTCAAATCTTGGCGTCATGCCTCAGTCAATGGTTGAACAGTTAACAAGCATTATGCCCAAAGGGGTGAAGAAAACGGATGTAGAGATGCTTGCAGCTGTTAATTTTACAAATGGGCGTGCTACCATTTCTTCAAGTGTGTGGGGGAAAACTCCTAATGCTCAACAGCTTATAGATGATATGAATAAGAATATGAGAAAGCTGAATGCAAAGTTTATTGATGCACCTGCTGACGATTTTCTTGTGTGGGCAAGCATGGGAGTAAAAGGTGAATGGCTATTGAGCAAGATGAAGGAGGATGAGCAGATGAAGCAGCTGATTTTCATGCTTGAGCGTGGCATTGATGTGGGGCAGATGCTGAGAAGTGTGGATGGTGATTTCTGTGTGATTCTTCCTAACAGTTTTGTGAGTTCTGTTGACGATAAGCTAGAATTCATTGCCATGGCTGAGATCAAAGACAGCAAATTCTTGAGTGATGTGGATTATTGGAAGCAGTCGATGAAGGAATATGGCTTGACAATGAATAGCGTTGGCACGGATGACTACATTTTGAATATTGATAACAAAACCTCTCTGAGATGGGGAGTGAAGCGTAATGACAAGGAACTGTATTTCGGCACTGCAGCGGCATACAACAAGAATGGTTTCTCGCCAAAGAGCAATGTGCTTGACTCTTATGCAGATGAAATCAAGAACAATCAGATGTTTATTTATTTCAACTTGGCTCAGATGCCAATGCGCGAGATTGGCATGATGGTGGGAGTGCCATTGGTATCAAACGCGCTGAATGCCATCAAGGCAATACTAATCAAGTCGGCTTCAGCAGGCGAGATGGAACTCGTTATTGAAGCAAAGGATAAGGATGAGAATTTCTTGAAACAATTATTGTAAAAAGAGAAAATGGAAACAATCGAATTGAAGCACACGCTGCCAAACGTGTTTGCAAGCAGGAATGACATTGTCAGCGATGTTTGGCTGCAAGATGTGACTTTTGAAAAAGATAAGCTATATCTGGTAGAGGCAAACTCAGGTACAGGTAAATCGTCTTTGTGTAGCTTTATCTATGGGTACAGACAAGATTATCAAGGTGATATACTATTTGATGGCGAGGCGACTCGTAACTATTCGGTAAAGAAGTGGGTTGATATCAGAAAGAAGCATTTCTCTTTGCTTTGGCAAGAACTCAGAATGTTCCCAGAGCTTACGGCAATGGAGAATGTGGAAATCAAGAATAAGCTGACTGGTATCACAGGTTTCCAGAAGAAAAAGCAGATTATCGATTGGTTTGAGCAATTAGGCATAGCAGATAAAGTGGATGCGAAGATGGGGCGAATGTCATTTGGTCAGCAGCAGCGTGTGGCATTGATACGTGCTTTGTGCCAGCCTTTTGATTTTATCTTTGTGGACGAGCCAATCAGTCATCTTGACGATACAAATTCAGAGATAATGGGACGAATCCTCACTACTGAAGCCAAAAGACAGGGTGCTGGCATAATTGCCACTTCGATAGGAAAGCATATTGAATTGAATTACGATAAAGTATTTAAGTTATGAAATTGGTTTGGAAACTTCTCCGTCAGCACATCAGCATACCTCAGTTTCTTGGTTTCTTTTTCGCCAATCTGGTGGGTGTGGTGATCATCCTGCTGGGAGTGCAATTCTATAATGACATTCAGGCTGTTTACAATGGCGAAGACAGCTTCATGAAATCTGACTATCTCATTGTAAATAAGAAGATAGGCGCAATGACTACTATTGCTGGCAAGTCAAATACTTTCAGTGAGCATGAAATAGAAGATATTGAGCATCAAGGTTTCGTAGTTAAGCTTGGCGCATTCACTCCAAGCTCGTTTGATGTTCGTGCAAGCTTCAATATCGAAGGATTCACAAACATCAGCACGGATATGTTCTTCGAGTCGGTGCCAGATTACTTTGTAGACGTGGCTAAAGATGAGTGGCGGTACAATGCAGGAAGCACAGAAATTCCTATCATTTTGCCTAAGAATTACCTTGATCTGTACAATTTCGGCTACGCTCAGGGAAAAGGCTTGCCAAAGCTCAGCGAAGGCATACTTGGAGCAATGAAACTCAGAGTTCGCATTGCTGGCAATGGCAAGTTAGATGACTTTGATGGCAAGATTGTAGGTTTTTCGTCTCGCTTGAACACGATTCTTGTTCCTGAGTCATTCATGCAGTGGGCAAACGGCATTTATGCAGAAGAAAGCAATAGTAAGGATGTTACTCGACTGATTATGGAAGTGAACAACCCAACAGACGATGCCATCGCTTCTTATTTGCAAGATAATAATTATCAAACAGACGAAGACAAGCTTGATGCAAGCAAGACAACTTATATGCTACGTATCATTGTCAGCATTGTTATGGTTATTGGATTGGTGATCAGCATCCTTTCGTTCTACATTCTTATGCTCAGTGTGTTCTTGCTTGTGCAGAAGAATAGTTCGAAGCTTGAGAATCTCCTTCTCATTGGCTATAGTCCTGCTAAGGTTTCTTTCCCATATCAGGCTCTCACTGTAGGCTTGAATGCTTTGGTACTCTTTCTTGCATTGGCAATCCTCTTCATAGTCAGGAATATTTACCTCGGCATGTTCGAATCGTTCTTCCCAGACTTGGAAGTTCCAAGCGTTTTGCCTGCAATAATTGTAGGCATAGTGCTGCTTGTCATTGTGAGCATATTCAATGTTATTGCTGTTCATAACAAAGTGATGTCGATATGGAAGAGAAAAGATTGATAGAACTGTACGAAAAGTGCTTCGCATGCACCCCATTGAAAATAGATGCTTTGTCTGGTGCTGGCAGCAATAGGAAATATTACCGCATAACAAGTGATGATGGATTGACCGTCATTGGTGTAGTTGGAACAAGCGAAGAAGAGAATAAAGCATTCTTCGAGCTTGCTGTGGCATTTGCTGAAAGGAATTTGAATGTTCCGAAAATGATTGGACGCAGCGATGACTATATGTTTTATCTTCAAGAAGATTTAGGAAGTTCTTCATTGTTTGATTCCATTAGCTCAGGACGAGAGAATGGCGGAGAATATAATGCAGTGGAGCGTTCACTTATTGCTGATGCCATCTCTTGCCTTCCACGCTTTCAGTTTGAAGGGGCAGGGGATGATGTTTTCACTCAGTGCTATCCACAGAGGGAAATGGATAGAACTAGCGTCATGTTTGACCTGAACTACTTCAAGTATAATTTCTTGAAGTTGACAGGTATTGAATTCAACGAATATAAGCTTCAAGCAGACTTGAAGGCATTTGCAGATTCTATACTTTCTGAGACAGGTGAAACGTTCTTGTATCGCGATTTTCAATCACGTAATGTGATGCTGCAAAATGGGAAACCTATGTTCATCGATTTTCAGGGAGGGAGGAAAGGGCCTATCTACTACGATGTAGCTTCGTTCCTATGGCAAGCCTCTGCAAGATTCTCTGATGACTTGCGAGATGAGATGATTGATGTTTATCTCAAAGCTTTGCTGCCATATAAGCAACTTTCAAAACAAGACTTTGTTGCAAAACTACATATTTTTGTTCTATTCCGATTGCTTCAAGTGCTTGGTGCATACGGATTCCGAGGTTTGTGGGAAAAGAAAAAGCACTTTGTAGATAGTATTCCACCTGCTATTGAGAATCTGCGCAAAGAGGTAAAGTACGGCACTTGCGATGCTTATCCTTATTTGAAAAGTGTTTGTGAGAGCATCATAGAATGGCAAGAATGCAAACCTAAGTCCCGTGGCGGTATCCGTGTATATTCCTTCTCCTTCAAGAAAGGTATTCCACAAGACGCCACAGGTAATGGCGGTGGATATGTATTTGACTGTCGTGGCAGCAACAATCCTGGCAGATACGATGAATACAAGCCATTGACAGGTCTTGACCAACCAGTCATTGACTTCTTGGAAAAAGATGGAGAAATTGTCACCTTCCTCGAAAGGATTTACCCAATAGCAGATTTCCACGTTCAGCGATGGCTCGACAGAGGCTTTTCTGATTTGATGTTCTGCTTTGGCTGCACAGGTGGCCGACATCGTTCCGTTTACAGTGCTCAGCATCTTGCAGAGCATATTCATGAGAAATTTGGTGTAGAAGTATATCTCTGTCACAGAGAACGAGGAATAGAGCAGATATTGAAATAACAGTATTGGGCCCCTTGCATTCGCAAGTGAAAATCCTTACTCTGGTGTTGCTGCCCAGCGTATGCCTCGCTTCATGATTTCAAGAACCTCAGGAACGCAGAAGTCGTTGGCCACATGGGCGAGGGAAGAGTAGAACACCTTGCCTTTTCCATAGGTTGTCTTCCATACCACAGGCATAGTGCGGCCATTGATCCAAGGTGCGGCAGGATTGTTGAGGAATGTTGTTGTGGCAATCACTTCCACGTTTGGATCCACATGCATATAGTACTGCTCAGAGTGCATTTGGAACTTTTTGATGCCACGCATTATGTAGTCTTTCTTTTTACAGATTTGAACGTCGTAGTCGATAATGTTGGCAGGATGAGCCACCCATTGTCCGCCAATCATGAACTGATAGTCGGTGTTGTTGCGAAAAGAGTCGGCTGTGCCTCCGTGCCATCCTGCTATTCCTTTACCCTCGCTAACGGCTTTGAGGAGACCACGTTCTTGGTCAGGCGTGATGCTGCCCATTGTCCATGTCTGCACGATGAGATCAATAGCTGACATGAGTGAATCGTTGGTATATACATCGAGGTTGTTAGATGAAATTACTCGTGCGCCTTCCGATTCCATCCATGGGCGCAGAAGGTCGTGGCATTGCTTAGGTTCGTGTCCTTCCCATCCGCCATAGACAAAGAGGATGGTCTTGCCACTGAGAGAGTACCGCTGTTGTGCAAAGGTTGTAATACAATTGCATAAAACGAGTGTGATGAGTATGAGCTTTTTCATGCAGCTATCGGATTTGAGATTTGCCATAGTTTACTTTTACACCATACTTGTCCACGATGTGTGGCAAGCTTCGATTATCCCCTTCGGTAGGGGTGAGTGTGCCGTTGAGAATGCCTTCACAGATAGTTTGTACATCCTTCACTCGTTGTGGCGATTCGAGATTGTCGCCCCAGTAATGACCAGGATAGAAGTAGCGGATATCGTATTTTTTAATAAAGCGGTCTATTCGTTGGCAAGCGGCAATCTGTGTGCTGAGGTCGGTGAAAACAAGCAAGTTGCCTGAACCGAATGCATCGCTGCTGAATCCGTAGTGTGCATCCTTGTCTAGGAAAGTCGTAGAGCCTGGAGTATGTCCAGGTGTGAATACTACCTCGATGGTACGTCCGCCGAGGTCAAACTGTTGTCCGTCAGTAAGATAACGTTTCGTACCCTTGTATGCATTAGGTTGAAGAATGGCCTCGTCGGCTGCGTTTATCCAAACTGTGTCCCACTCATTTGCAGCACCAATGTGGTCGCCATGTCCGTGCGAAATGATGAGCTCAACAGGTTTTTTCACAATGTCCTCCACTATCTTTTTCAATCCTGGAATGCGTGTTCCTGCATCTATAAGAATAGCACACTTGCTACCCTCGATGAGGTAGATTGATTCGTTGTACACAAGATGACCGTTGCCGTGCCAGGTGTGTTCGTCAAGTTGGCGAATCTCCACGTCGTCGTTTTTGAATACGGTTTTCTCCTTGAACTTACTTTGTGCATAACTGCAATTAGCAAAGATCATAAGCGTAATGGCAGTAAGGATTCTTTTCATTGTTGCTTGTATTTTTAAGTAAGTGATCAAAATTATTTTGATGATAGCTGTGCTCTATTTGGATGTAGATTTTGTTTTTAGTTTGAAGGAGTGTAGCGGGGGCTACATGACACTGAAAATAAAAACAAAAGATACGACAAAGAGAGTGCAGATATTACAAAAGATTCTTACTTAGCATTATATAAATAATTTTGATTACTTACTTATAGGTCAGTTTTTCAATTGTAATGCTTCGCTTTGCCACACGAAACATAAAACCACATCATTTCAAAAGGCTGACACCCTTGATGGATGTCAGCCTTTATGATTTATGTTGTTTTCTTATTATTCAGCTGAATAATCAATCTTGCTCATGCGTACGTAAGTAGCATAGCGGTGCTGTGCTGCCTTCTTAGCTGCATCGAAGAGCTCCTGAGCCTCAGCTGGCTTAACCTTCTTGAGAGAGAGGTAACGAACCTCACCGTCGAGGAATGCCTGGAAGTCATCCCACTTTGGCTCCTTTGAGTCGAGCTGGAATGGGTTCTTGCCCTGCTCAGCGAGACGTGGGTCGAAGCGCCAGAGGTGCAAGTAGCCACATGCTACAGCCTTAGCTTCCTCTGCCTGGCTCTTGCCCATGCCGCCCTTAGCCTTGAGACCGTGGTTGATACATGGAGCGTAAGCGATTACGAGAGATGGACCTGGGTAAGCCTCTGCCTCGCGGATAGCCTTCAAGCACTGTGCGTTGTCAGCTCCCATAGCAACCTGTGCTACATATACATAGCCGTAAGTTGACTGCATGAGACCGAGATCCTTCTTTGTGATGCGCTTGCCACCAGCAGCGAACTGAGCGATAGCACCGATTGGAGTAGCCTTAGAAGACTGACCACCTGTGTTAGAGTAAACCTCAGTGTCGATTACGAAGATGTTGATGTCCTCGCCAGAAGCAAGAGCGTGGTCAAGGCCACCGTAGCCGATATCGTAAGAAGCACCGTCACCACCGATAATCCACTGTGAGCGCTTAACGAGGTAGTGCTCGAGCTCAGAGAGCTGCTTGCAGATTGGGCAACCAGCCTCACGACCTGCCTGGATTGCTGGAGCGAGCTTAGCTGCTGCTGCCTTTGAAGCGTCAGCGTTGTCCTTGCCTGCAATCCACTCCTCAGCTGCTGCCTTGAACTCTGCTGGAGTGTCTTCCTTAGCGCAAGCCTCGTTGAGGAGAGCTACGATACGAGCACGCATCTTCTTGTTAGCGAGAGTCATACCGAGACCGAACTCGCAGAAGTCCTCAAAGAGTGAGTTTGCCCATGCAGGACCCTGACCCTTCTCGTTCTTAGTGTATGGAGTTGATGGGATAGAACCAGAGTAGATAGAAGAGCAACCTGTTGCGTTAGCTACCATCTGACGATCACCGAAGAGCTGAGAGATGAGCTTAACGTAAGGTGTCTCACCACAACCAGAGCATGCGCCAGAGAACTCGAAGAGTGGAGTAGCGAACTGGCTGAGACGTGGGTTAGACTTGAAGTCGATGAGATCCTGCTTAGACTTAACGTTCTTATCGCAGTAGTCCCAGTTTGCAGCTTCCTTGAGCTCGCCTTCGAGTGGTACCATCTTGAGAGCCTTCTCACCCTTAGTGCCAAGACATACGTCAACGCAGTTGCCGCAACCGAGACAGTCCATAACGCCAACCTGGATACGGAACTTCATGCCCTTGAGCTGAGCTGGAGCCTTGATCTCGATTGTCTCTGCATTGAGACCTGCAGCCTCTGCCTCATCCATAGCGAATGGACGGATACAAGCGTGAGGACAAACGAATGCACACTTGTTACACTGGCAGCATGTGTTTGGATCCCATACAGGAACGAATGCAGATACACCACGCTTCTCATAAGCTGCAGTGCCCTGCTCCCACATACCGTCCTCGATGCCCTTGTATGCTGATACTGGGAGAAGGTCACCGTTCTGTGCGTTGATTGGACGAACGAGGTTGTTGATGAAGTCTGGATCGTTGTTCTCAGCCTTTGGATCGTCTGGGAGGTTAGCCCATGCAGGTTCAACAGCAAGAGTCTTGTACTCGCCACCGCGATCAACAGCAGCGTAGTTCATGTTGACAACATCCTCACCCTTCTTGCCGTATGACTTAACGATGAACTTCTTCATCTGCTCTACAGCGAGGTCAACAGGGATAACCTCTGTGATGCGGAAGAATGCTGACTGGAGGATTGTGTTTGTGCGGTTGCCGAGACCAATCTCCTGAGCAATCTTAGTTGCGTTGATATAATATACAGTGATGTTCTTCTGAGCGAAGTACTTCTTGATATTGTTAGGGAGGTTGTTTACGAGATCCTCACCGTCCCAGATTGTGTTCAAGAGGAACTGACCATTCTCGCGGAGACCACGAGTCACGTCCTACATGCGGAGGGAAGCCTGAACGTGGCATGCAACGAAGTTAGGAGTCTTGATCTGGTATGTAGAACGGATTGGCTGATCACCAAAGCGGAGGTGTGAGCAAGTGAAGCCACCTGACTTCTTAGAGTCATAAGAGAAATAAGCCTGGCAGTACTTGTTAGTATTGTCGCCGATGATCTTAACTGAGTTCTTGTTAGCGCCTACAGTACCGTCAGCGCCAAGACCGAAGAACTTAGCCTCGAATGCGTCGCCACCAAGAGCCATCTCCTCATCGAGTGGGAGAGAGCGGAATGTAACGTCGTCAACGATACCGAGTGTGAAGTGATCCTTTGGCTCTGGGAGCTCTAGGTTCTTATATACAGAAAGAATCATAGTTGGAGTAACGTCGCAAGAACCGAGACCGTAGCGGCCACCGATGATCTTTGGAGCGTTCTCCTGACCATAGAATGCGTCCTTAACGTCGAGGTAAAGTGGCTCGCCGTTTGCGCCTGGCTCCTTAGTGCGGTCGAGAACTGCAATACGCTTGCAAGTTGCAGGAACAGCAGCGAGGAGACGCTCTACTGAGAATGGACGGTAGAGGTGAACAGATACCATACCGTACTTCTTGCCGTTAGCGTTAGCGTAGTCGATAGCCTCACGTGCAGCCTCAGTAGCTGAGCCCATAAGGATGATTACGTCAGTTGCATCAGCAGCTCCGTAGTATGTGAATGGCTTGTACTCGCGACCAGTGATCTTTGAGATAGCCTCCATGTACTTCTCTACTGCAGCAGGAACCTCATCATAGAATGGGTTACAAGACTCGCGGTGAGCGAAGAATGTCTCTGGGTTCTCAGCCATACCCTTAGCCTCTGGGTGCTCTGGAGTGAGAGCGCGTGAGCGGAACTCAGTCACCTTGTCCATTGGAACGAGTGGACGGATATCTTCCATGTCCATCTCCTCGATCTTGTGATACTCGTGTGATGTGCGGAAACCGTCGAAGAAGTTGATGAATGGAACGCGAGTCTCGAGAGCAGCGAGGTGTGCTACTGCAGAGAGGTCCATAACTTCCTGTACTGAGCCTTCGCAAAGCATAGCGAAACCTGTCTGGCGGCAAGCCATAACGTCGCCGTGGTCACCGAAGATACAGAGTGAGTGGCTTGCTACTGTACGTGCAGATACGTGGAATACAGATGGAAGGAGCTCGCCTGCAATCTTGTACATGTTAGGGATCATCAGGAGAAGACCCTGTGATGCTGTGAATGTAGAAGTGAGGGCACCAGCCTGAAGAGAACCGTGAACAGCACCTGCTGCACCAGCCTCTGACTGCATTTCCTGAACGAGAACTGTGTCGCCGAAGAGATTCTTGCGACCCTGAACTGCCCACTCATCCACGTGCTCTGCCATAGGAGAGGATGGGGTGATTGGGTAGATGGCAGCTACTTCAGAAAACATATACGCGATATGTGCTGCAGCCTGGTTGCCATCACAAGTAATGAATTTCTTTTCTTTACCCATTGTGTTTTTAATAAATAATATAATGTGTCAATGTTTTATCACGAAAAATCAATACAGGAATCCAAATATCCAGAGTGGAATCTGGTTGCCTTCACCCACGTCGCACTGGTTGACTGCGAACAATGTCTTAGCCTTGCTCTTGAGCTTAGTGCTGTGCTCTGCAATCTTGAACTCTACTTGCTCGTCCACGAGGAATGAGCATAGGTTGCCAACTTTGTTCACCTTGTGGTCTTTCCACAGTGCATTGCAGAAGAATGTTTCGAGCACATCATGCTCGTCGAAGCAGCGTGGATAGAAGCTGTACATGAGGTTGGAGTTGTGGAGAAGCACACGTGCTGGCTTCTTTGGGAACTCATCCCCCTTGCAATAGATCATATTCACCAGTCGCGCTTCCATCAGATACTTGATGTAATGCATCACTGTTGCTCGGCTCATGCCAAGTTCCTGAGCAAGCTGGCTCACGTTTGGCACGCTGCTGCCGCTTGTGGTGAGAAGATAGAAGAGCTGCTTGATCTTAGCCAAGTACTTGAGCTCGATCTGCTTTATGAGAAGAATGTCAACTTCTATCATCATATTCATGTTCTTGAGCAAATTCTCAGAGTAATTTGCCTTGTCGAGGAAGAAAGGATAGAATCCGTGATGCAGATATGCCTGGAAATACTCGCGAGGGTTTACCTTTGCTGTGATTTCCTGTGCAATCTGCTTATGGTTTGCGATAATATCCTGAAGAGTGTATGAACGCAAGTTGAGACCTGTTGACAAGTTGAGGAACTCTCTGAATGAGAAACCGCGCAGATTGTAGGATTTCACAATCCCATTCAGCTCTGGATTCTCCTCTTTCAAGCGCATGACAGGCGAACCTGTGAACACGATTTTCAAGCCAGGGTAGCGGTCGTAGCACTCACGCAACTGCTGGCTCCAATCTGGCTGCTTATAAACTTGGTCGATGAGCAACACCTTGCCACCTGAATGATAGAACTCGCCCGCAAATTCAGCGATGCCTATATTCTGTACATAAAAGTTGTTGGTATTGATATACAGGCATGAATGGTCGTATGGGGAAAAATGCTCTTTGGCGTACTGAAGAAGGAAAGTTGTCTTTCCAACGCCGCGGGCTCCCTTGATACCAATCATTCGGTCTTTCCAGTCAATCTCGTCCATCAAGTCACGACGAACGGGAGCCTTTAAGTGCTCAAGAAGGAAAGCGTGTGTACGGAAAAAAGATTCCATGTTTCTTTTTGGATATTGATTATGATGTTCCTTATAATTCGCAACAGGCACTCTTCCACTTGCATTTCTACAAGAAAAAGTTGCCTTGTCACCAAATTTTTTGCAAAATTACGACTTTTACCTTTGATTTGCAAACTTGACTTTGCATTTTTTTATTCATTAAGTAATCTTTTTTCGTAAAAAGTTTCATTTTGTCTAATTTTGCACAAAAACTATGTAGTAGTGAGTATTTGCCCACATTTGCGCACCCCACGTTATGGTAGAAATAAATGCTGAGATACGTGAGTATCTTTCAATTACGCAATGTTAGGATACTGCATCGTAGAGCAATGCAGCGAACCATGCTGAATTATGAGCACACGGCAGTCGATGCCTGTCACTACTCTGCCAGGGAATGCCTTGCGAAGTTGCTGTATGGCTTCCTCATCCTTCTCCGGCTGATTGTAAGTCGGAACCAGTACGCCGCCGTTCACGATTAGGAAATTGGCATGAGTGGCAGGAAGGCGTTCACCTTCGTCGTCATAGCACGCATCAGGGAGTGGGAGAGGGAAGAGCTTGTATGGCTTGCCATCCTTGGTGCGGAGTGCGAGCAGCTCTTCTTCCATTGCTTGCAGTTCTTCATAGTGCTCGTCATTCGTGTCATAGCATTTCACGTATGCAATGCTGTCGTGCGAGCAGAAGCGCGCCACGGTGTCGATGTGTCCGTCTGTGTCGTCGCCAGCAAGCCACGAATGCTCTATCCAGATCACTCTGCTTGCATTGAAGTAAGACTTCAATCTATTTTCAATATCTTCTTGAGAAAGAGTATTATTACGATTGTCAGACAAAAGGCAGCTTGATGTCACCATCAGCGTTCCTTCACCATCGCTTTCTATGCTGCCGCCTTCAAACACAAAGTCGAGCTTGTTCTTGTATTCTGCGCTGATTCCTTTGCTTTCGTATGCTTTAGCTATGTGTGGCAGCACTTCCCAGTTGATTTGGTTGTCGTGGTTGGCAGCGAACTTCAATCCCCAGCCATTGAACTGGAAATCGTTGAGGATCACCTTGCGTTTCTTATCGTCTATGCAGGTGATGAACGCATGGTCACGTGCCCATGTGTCGTTTGTCAGGCACTTGGCAAATGTGACATTGTCTAACAGAATGTTGCGCTTTTCCAGCTCTGCTTTCGCATCATCTGGATACTGGGCAACAATGAGTAATGGCTCGCGCTTTGCTATCTCGCGAGCAATGTTGCAGAAACAATCAATGGCATCAGCAAGAACTGGTGCCCAGTCAGTCTCGGCGTGTGGCCAAGTCAGTTGGGTGAATACTTGCTGATGCCATTCAGATGGTAAATATATCATTTTATTTCACTTTCAATGGTGCAGGTCCATCCTGAGTTGGAGTAATAACATTGATCTTGCCGCTCTTGTCGAATGTCATCTTGTCGATGCACACCTGACGGTGAGTGCCAGGGCTGAGCTGACGCTCGCGGTAGTTAGGATTGATGCGGTGGTAAACAACATACCACTCGTCCTTGCCGTTCACCTGAAGCACAGAGTTGTGAGCTGTGCCATAGATCTTGTTTGCAGGATCCTGCTGGAGAATTACAGGCTGCTCTGCCACAGTGATTGGGCCAAGAGGACTCTTTGCTGTGCCGTATGCTACGTGATAGTTGTCAGCTCCTGTGTCGTCAACCGACCAAAGGAAATAGTAAACGCCCTTGCGGAAGAATACGTATGTACCCTCGCGGTAAGCGTAATCCTTAAGCGTGCCGCCCTTTGGAGTAAGGTCAACAGCAGTTTCCTTCTTGATGCTGATCATGTCATCATTGAGCTCTGCGCCTGCCATGAAGCCATTGCCCCAATAGAGGTAGTACTTGCCGCTCTTTGGATCCTGGAATACGTCAACGTCGATAGCCTGACCGCCTCTTACGCCTTCTGGACGATCATCGTCAGTGATGATTGGGTGACCGCAGTCAACGAATGGTCCCTTAGGGTCGTCTGCAATTGCGCAGCCAATCTCCTTGCGATTTGTCTTTGGGTTGTGAGCAGAGTAGTAGAAGTAGTACTTGTATGCCTTGCCCACCTTCTTCTCGATGATGCATGGAGCCCAAGCGTTGCCTGTTGCCCACGCCACCTGGTCGCTCTTAGCGTCGAGCATAGTGCCTTCGTCTGTCCAGTCGATGAGATTCTTTGACGAGAACACATTGAACTTGTATCCACCCCAGCCAGGAGTGCCGTCAGTAGTTGAGTAGATGTAGAACTTGCCATCCTTCTTTGCGTGAAGCACCTCAGGATCAGCATGGAAGTCTGGGAGAATAGGGTTCTTGCCATCGCCCCATTCTGCGAGGAGGCGATCCTTCTCAGCCTGAGTGATTGGCATGATTGTGCCGTGACGAGGTGTGAACTTGCCGCGAGTCTTTGTGTCCTTCACCTTTGTGAATGTCTTGAGGTCTTCCGACTTGCAGAACTGATAATGGCCAGAGCCATAGCAGTCGTACATTACTACCCACGACTTGCCATCAAGGCTCTTGCATACGCCTACGCCTTCCACAGCCTCATTTGTCTGCTCCACATGGCCGTCCAGCATCTGCCACTTGTCTGTGAGGTTCTTTGCCACAGCCTGGAAGATGCCGCGACCTGACTCCTGCTTGTAGAAGAGGTGGTACATCTGATCCTTCTCGTTATACACGATGTCGCCGTCGATAGTGGCATTGCCAGCATCGAAGAGCCACTGAGGTTCGCCTTCAAGGTCTGTGAAGTCGTCGTTCACGTATGAATAGAAAATCTTGTCATAGTTGCACTTGCCATCGTTTGTGAGCAGAGAGTAGAATACCATATACTTGCCAGCCTTGTGGTCGTAGATGGTCTCTGGAGCCCATACGCGAGTGACGTTCTTCCACTGCTTAGGATACTTTGTAGGGAAGTTGATGGCTGAGTGTGTCCAGTGTATGAGGTCTGTTGACTTCATGAGCACCAGACCGCGGTTTGAAGCCCATCCGAGCGATGACTTCATGTCTGTCACCACCATGTAGAATGTCTTGCCATCCTCTCCGCGGAGGATGTGTGGGTCGCGCACGCACTGCGTGTATGCGATAGTGTCAGACTTGATCACTGGAAGTCCCTGATTGAGCAGGGTGTAATCATATCCGTCCTCGCTGAGTGCATAGCAGATTTGCTCTTCTTCAGGAGCGTTGCCTGTGAAGTAAGTGAAGAGGAACGCAACCTTTTCATTTGGATCAGCAGGAGCTGCTGTCTTGTTGGCTTTCTGTGCGAATGCTCCGCCTGCCATTGAGAGGCAGAGTGCCGAAGCAAGTAAGAACTTGTTAGTCATTTTTAGGTTAGGTTATAGGTTTTAGATTAGTTAGTTATTTCATTTTCACAATCGAGACATGAATTTCTCCTTGTCAACGATGAAGCGCAAGTGTGTGCCTTCGCCCACGATGTCCTCGCCCATCATTGCTTTCACATCAAAATACAGCTTCTTGCCGTCCACCTTCGTCAGTGTGGCAGTAGCAGATACCTCTGCACCCACCTTCGATGGCTTCACATGCGATGATTCAATATGTCCACCCACAGTCGTTGCGCCCTCAGGCAACTCATCTGCCACTGCCAGCATTGCGGCATTCTCCATCAGCGCCATCATCATTGGTGTGGCAAAAACAGGCATATCGCCTGAGCCGGCTGCGATTGCAGTCATCTCAGGCGATACGTTAATTGTAGATGTATGTGTTAAACCTTCTGTCAACATTTACGAGATGTGTAGTTTTTAATGTATGATTTCCACTCAGAAAGTAATGGAATGGATACATTATTCATTATTAAAAGTTGAACTCGTCGCTCACTGATACTTGACTTGAAACGCACTTGATTGCTCGGGCGAACATGTCTGCTACTGAGAGTTGACGCACCTTGCTGCACTTGTGTGAATAAGGGATAGAGTCAGTGAAAACGATTTCTGTGAGCGCAGAATTCTGCACGCGGTCGCTTGCAGGGTCGCTCATCACGCAGTGGCTTGCCACAGCACGAACGCTCTTTGCGCCAGCCTTCAGCATTTCGTCAGCAGCCTTGGTGATTGTGCCGGCAGTATCAACCATGTCGTCAACGAGCACAACGTTCTTGTCTTTCACCTCGCCGATGATCTGAATCGACTCAACCACATTAGCGCGAGCGCGAGTCTTGTTGCACATCACGAGTGGAGCGTTGAGCTTCTTTGCAAAGAGGCCTGCACGCTTTGCGCCACCCACGTCAGGAGTTGCGATCACGAGATCCTCCAGATGGAGCGACTCAATGTATGGAACGCTCACGAGTGAGCCGTAGAGGTGGTCAACAGGCACGTTGAAGAATCCCTGAATCTGGTCGGCATGCAAGTCCATAGTGATGAGGCGGTCGATGCCTGCCACGCTGAGAAGATCTGCTACAAGCTTAGCGCCGATGCTGACTCTTGGCTTGTCCTTGCGATCCTGGCGAGCCCATCCGAAATAAGGGATCACTGCAATGATACTGTGAGCCGATGCTCTCTTAGCTGCGTCAATCATCAGGAGAAGCTCCATCAGATTGTCGCTGTTTGGGAATGTTGACTGAACAAGATACACATCCTTGCCACGGATACTCTCCTCAAAGGATACTGCAAACTCGCCGTCAGCGAAGTGCGTAATGATCATGTTGCCCAGTGGACAGCCCAAGCTCTGGCAAATGCGCTCTGCCAGATACTTTGTCTTTGTACCTGAAAAAACCTTGTAAGGCCTAATTTCACTCATGGTTTCTGACGTTTAAAGAGATGTATTTAGATTAATTTGATGCAAAGTTAAGCATTTTCTATGACCTATCATCAAAAGTGTTCCTCTTTTTTGAAGAGTGATGCTATTTTTGTCAACAAATCAAACTATATATATGATTATTTTGACAAAGGGCAAGAGTTTGCGTGCTCTTGCCCTTGCGATTTATGTTGCTGTTAAATCTCTTTCAGAATTGTGAGTATATGCTTCCACACCATCTCTACAGTTGGGATGAGGAGAGCCTCATCTGGCGAGTGTACGCCGCGTAGGGTAGGGCCGAAGCTGATCATGTCGAGCCCTGGGTACTTCTCGCTGAATAGACCGCACTCAAGACCTGCGTGGATAGCCTTTACCTTAGGCTCTTTGCCAAACAGCTGCTTGTATGTCTCCACTGCCACCTTGAGGAGCTTTGAGTCTGGGTTTGGCTTCCATCCCGGATAACCATCGCCAGTGCATACTGTAGCTCCGATGAGCTTGAACGGAGCTGCTACGGTGTGCGACATAGCTTCGCGCTGGCTGCCGATAGACGAGCGCTGAGATGTGATGATCTTCATCTCGCCATCCACGAAGTGAACGCTTGCAAGGTTGCTGCTTGTCTCCACGAGTCCTGGGAGATCTATGCTCATTTCATACACTCCATTGTGAACGGCCATGATGGCATTGATGATTTGCTCTGCTTGAGCTGGCACGATGCATTCTTCCACGCCTGTGCAGCTCTCAAGGAAGAACTGAGCGCCCTTCTCGTCTGAGTATTCTGCCTCAAACTCTGCAGCAAAGATGTTGAAGTCAACGCGCACATCCTCTTTCTTGTCGAAAGGCACAGCAATGACAGCCTCTGCCTGACGCGGAATGGCATTGTGAAGATTGCCGCCTTGGAAGTCGACGAGACGGACATCGTACTTCTGCATCTCTTTGTATATGAAGCGTGTGAGAGTCTTGATGGCATTAGCTCGATGCTTGTTGATGTCATCGCCTGAGTGACCTCCGCGCATCTTGTCCACGCTGATGTGGAGAGGGAAGAAACTCTTCTTCAATGCCTCTTTCTGCAATCCGAGAGTGATTTGAGTGTTTGCGCCTCCAGCACAGCCAACGAATATCTCGCCTTCATCCTCGCTATCGAGATTGAGAAGGTACTTTCCTGTGAAGAAGCCAGGCTTCAGTTCGAATGCGCCAGTCAATCCTGTTTCCTCATCACGAGTGAAGAGGCACTCAATAGGTCCATGCTCGATGCTGTCGTCTGTCAGCACTGCCATCTCCATAGCCACGCCAATGCCGTCGTCAGCGCCAAGCGTTGTGCCTTTTGCTCTCATCCATTCTCCGTCGATGTATGTCTCGATAGGATCATTTTCGAAGTCTATCACGCGGTCGCTGCTCTTCTCGCACACCATGTCCATGTGGCTCTGCAGCACTATGGTTGGCTTGTCCTCCATGCCTTTGCTTGCAGGCTTAGTGATGAGTACATTGCCAGCCTCATCAGTCTTGCATTCCAGAGAATGCTCCTTTGCGAACTGCTGCAAGAATGCAATGATCTTCTCTTCCTTCTTGGAAGGGCGCGGAACCTTGTTGATCTGGCTGAAATAGTCAAACACAAGTTGTGGGTTTAGTTCTATTTTCTCCATAATGACGATTATTTTTTGTTTATTTTCTGTTTTATTTCCTAAATAAGGTTAAAAATATGTTGCGAGTTTCATACGATAGATATATAAGACGTATCTTTGCATGCATTTTGACCACAAAATTAAGAAATAATGTTGAAAGTTTTCATTTATTGCGTCATAATTCTTGCTATATGCATGCTTTTTCTCAGTGTTCGTATTCTTTTTAAGAAGAATGGGCGTTTTGTGAAGACGCATGTAAGCCAAAGCAAGGCAATGCGCGAAAGAGGCGTAGGCTGCATACAGAGTCAGGACTATGCAATGAGGCATAAGAGCCGCTTGGCAGTGAAGGAAACATCAACCGATTAATCAGGAACAAAAAACAAAATATTATATGAACAAAAAGACAATCGTCCTTAGTGGACTCATGATGATTGCTGCATCAGCATTCGTCACTTCTTGCAACAAAGCAGGTGAAACAGCCGCAGAAGAGGCTCCTGCTAAGACAGCTAAAGCAAATGGCAACGAATACAAGATTGCTTTCGTGCAGATTGATACACTGACAAGCCAGTACCAGAAGTGCAAGGACTTGGAAGAGGAGTTTGCAAAGAAGCGTGCTAACGCAGAATCTACAATCAACGAGAAGGGTAAGTCATTCACAAACCAGATGCAGGAATTCCAGCGCAAATACCAGAGCAACCAGTTCACACAGCAGCAGTTCGAGAGTGAGCAGGCTCGCCTCGCAAAGCTTCAGCAGGATTTGCAGGGTTTGGAGGCACGTCTCTCTGCATCGCTTCAGGAGGAGTACCAGAAGGAGTTCCAGGCATTGACTGACACTATCCAGAGCTTCACTAAGTCATACGCTAAGGAGAAGGGCTACGACTTCATCCTCTGCAAGAGCTCAGGCATCGACAATGTGCTCTATGCAAACGAGTCATACGACGTTACAGAGGAAGTTGTCAACGCTTTGAACAAGCGCTACAAGAAGGATGCTCCTAAGAAGGATGCAAAGAACGATGAGAAAAAAGAAGAGAAGAGGTAAGGAATAATAAATAGCAAAAAAATAAGGTGTGTCAAGCGACGCACCTTATTTTTTTTTGTGTGTATTAGAGTTTGAATTTCAACGCCTTGCCACCATTTGCAGGGAGTTCTACATTAACAAAGCCATCAGGCATCAGCACAGCCTTCTCTTTCTTTCCTGTGAGCAGATCCTTGCATTCGCGCTCTGCGTTGCTGACAGGGATGTTCAGGTACTCAAATGCATGAGCAGGAATCTTCACATTCGCTGATGCAGGCTCATCGCTGAAATTAGCAACAACAAGAATGAGCTCTTTGCCCTGCATGCGAAGGAATGCGTACTGACGATGCTCGTTCATGCCTTCGCCATAGTTTACCCACATGATGTCAAAGAATGTTCCCTCGCGGAGTGCCTTCTCTTTGTTGCTGAGTGTGAGCACATTTGTGTAGTATGCTTGAAGCTCTTTCTCCTCTTTGCTGAGTAGGGCGCCGTCAAACTTGCCACCATTGCGCCAGCGACGAATAAGGTCAACTGTCCAGTAGTCGAAGATGGTTGTTCTGCCATCCTGACCGCTGAATCCCTCAGAGTCCATGCCCTTCTCGCCAAGCTCCTGACCGAAGTAGATCATCATAGGATTGCTGCGCATGAGAGCAGAAACAAGCAAGGCTGGCTTTCCCTTCTCTGCATCGCCAGCAAAGAACTGCGATGCGATTCGCTGCTCGTCGTGATTCTCAAGAAAGTTGAGCATGTGGCTGTTGATGTCATCCACATTCTTCCATGCTCCAGTGATGCTCGTTGCCGAACCGCCTCCCATCACATAGCGAAGCGTGTCGTAGAGGCCTACCTTGTCGTAGAGATAGTCGAAATGACCGTTGTATATATAGTTGCGATACTCATTTGGATTATACACCTCAGCAATGAACACGATGTCAGGATACTGCTCTTTCACTTGCGGTATCACCCATCCCCAGAACTGGCAAGGAACCATCTCTGCCATGTCGCAGCGGAAACCGTCAATGCCTTTGCTTGCCCAGAAGAGAAGTATGTCTCTCATCTTCAGCCATGTGCTTGGAGTGTTAGGATCATATACAAGCTCGCGAGAGCCTTGATAGTCCACGCCATAGTTTAGCTTCACCGTTTCATACCAGTCGTTGATGCCTGCCCATTGCGAGAAGCAGTCATTGCCTGTTGCCTTGGCTGGCTCCTCCACATATTCGCCCATCTCCTCGTCATTGAGAGAGAAGTTAGGAGAGAACTTAGTTCCAGGCACGTAGTAGAAGTTGTTCTGAGTGCTGAAAGCCCAATCCTTATTGTCGCCTTCGCCAAGGTCGATTACGCCCTCAGGCTTAGCGTCGGAGTGATACTGACGAGCCACATGGTTAGGCACGAAGTCGATGATCATCTTCAATCCAGCCTTGTGGGTGCGCTTCACGAGGTTTTCAAACTCCTTCATGCGCTCAGGCACCTTAGTGGCAAGGTCTGGGTCAATGTCGTAGTAGTCCTTGATGGCGTATGGGCTGCCAGCGTTGCCTTTCACCACAGCAGGGTGGTCCTTCTGGATGCCATACTGAGAGTAGTCGGTCTTTGTGGCATGCTCAATCACGCCTGTGTACCAGATGTGAGTAGCGCCAAGCTTCTTCACCTCAGCAAGTGCTGCTGCTGTGAAGTCTGCCATTCTGCCACATCCATTGTCTGCTTTTGAACCATTGTTCACGCACTTCTTTGCATTTGCACCGAAGAGGCGAGTGAACACCTGGTAGATTACCATTTTTTCCATATAAATAAAAAAGGACGACATTGTTAGCCGTCCTTATTATGAGGTTCGTTTTATTAAGCGATGCCGTGAGCTGTTACGTTGCGGTCAATCTTAGCAATCATGCCCTGAAGAGCCTTGCCTGGACCGCACTCAGTGAAGTCTGTAGCGCCAGCAGCAATCATGTTCTGCACCTCGTATGTCCACTTCACAGGAGCTGTGAGCTGAGCGATGAGGTTCTGCTTGATTTCCTCTGGGTTAGTGTGTGCCTGAGCGTCAACATTCTGATATACTGGGCACTTAGGCTCTGAGAATGTAGTAGCCTCGATAGCAGCCTGAAGCTCTGCGCGAGCTGGCTCCATGAGTGGAGAGTGGAATGCACCGCCTACAGGGAGTGGGAGAGCACGCTTAGCGCCTGCTGCCTTCATTGCCTCGCAAGCCTCAGCGATAGCCTCATTGTTGCCAGAGATAACGAGCTGACCTGGGTTGTTGTAGTTTGCAGGCACTACCACATAGCCTTCCTTGCTGATGCCAGCGCAGATTTCCTCAATCTTCTCGTCTGGAAGACCGATGATAGCTGCCATAGTTGATGGAGCGGCCTCGCAAGCCTTCTGCATTGCCTGTGCACGCTGAGAAACGAGCTTGAGACCATCCTCGAAAGAAAGAGCGCCTGCTGCTACGAGAGCAGAGAACTCACCGAGTGAGTGTCCGCCAACCATTGCTGGCTGGAACTCGTCACCAAGGCAGATAGCAGTGATTACAGAGTGAAGGAACACTGCAGGCTGAGTCACCTTTGTCTGCTTGAGCTCTTCTGCTGTGCCTTCGAACATTATCTTTGTGATTTCGAAACCAAGGATCTCATTTGCCTTGTCGAAAAGTTCCTTTGCTACAGGATTTGAATCGTAGAGGTCCTTGCCCATTCCTGAGAACTGAGCACCCTGACCAGGGAATACAAATGCTTTCATATTATTTTGGGGTTTTCTATAGATTCTATAGCCTCTATAGCTACTATAGCTACTATAGCCTCTATAGAATCTATATAAGTTTATTGTTTTAGTCAATAAAAGCACCTTTCTTGAGAAGAAAGATGCTTTATTTTAGTAAGTAATGTTGATTTACTTAACCTTCTCAACGATTGCCTTAAATGCCTCGGCATTGTTTACTGCGAGGTAAGCAAGAGTCTTGCGGTTGATTTCGATGCCTGCCTTGTGGAGAGCACCCATGAGCTGTGAGTAAGACATACCCTCGAGACGAGCAGCAGCGTTGATACGCTGGATCCAGAGAGCACGGAACTCGCGCTTCTTGCGACGACGGTCTGCAAAAGCATAGGTGAGACCTTTCTCGTAGGCGTTTTTAGCAACGGTCCAAACGTTCTTGCGAGCGCCGAACTGACCCTTTACGCGCTTCAAAATCTTCTTGCGGCGAGCGCGTGATGCAACATGATTTACTGATCTTGGCATAATTTTTTGTCTTTTTGAATGTTAGCGACGCATCGTGTGCGTTCTTTGGGGCTAAATCATTCGGTTAAACTTTAAGTTAATTCTTTTCTTACTGTTAATCTTGTTCTCTCGAACGATTTGGATTGATTAGCGGAGGCAGAGAAGGTCGCGAACCTGCTTTACGTTAGCCTTAACTACGATAGTTGAGTGATCGAGGTTTCTCTTCTGCTTCTTAGTCTTCTTTGTCAAGATGTGACTGTGGTAAGCATGCTGACGCTTAATCTTTCCTGTACCAGTAAGCTTGAAACGCTTCTTAGAGGCGGAATTAGTTTTAACTTTTGGCATTTTTTTATGAATTTAATTATTAATAATTTGTGGCAACGCATATACCAGGCGTTACGCACTTAATCTTCTTTTTCTGCAAGCTTGTCTGCAAGACCAGCGAACGGACTGTTTGGATTTGGACCTTCTGCTTCCTTGGCTGCCTTTGCAGCTGCCTTAGCCTCTGCCTCAGCAGCCTCGTTGTCACGCTTCTGCTGCGACTTCTTTGGCTGACCTGCCTTCTTTGGAGCGAGAGTGAGGAACATTCTCTTGCCTTCGAGCGATGGCATGCTCTCCACCTTTGCCAATTCTTCAAGGTCGTTTGCAAAGCGAAGGAGAAGAACTTCTCCCTGCTCCTTGAACACGATTGAGCGTCCCTTGAAGAACACGTATGCCTTCACCTTGTTGCCATCAGTGAGGAACTCCTGAGCGTGCTTGAGCTTGAATGCATAGTCGGCATCGCCTGTCTGAGGTCCGAATCGGATTTCCTTAACTTCCACCTTCACCTGCTTTGCCTTCAGCTCCTTTGCCTTCTTCTTCTGCTGGTAGAGGAACTTGGAGTAGTCGATGAGACGGCATACCGGAGGAGCTGCATTTGGAGAAATCTCAACGAGATCGACACCCTGATCTTCTGCAAGACGAAGTGCGTCACGGGTTGGCATTACGGTTGACTCAATGTCGTCACCTACAATTCTCACTTCGCGTACACGAATCTGTTCGTTGATTCTGTACTGCTGCTGTTTTTTATTGTCACCTTTCATTAAATGTGGTTTGTTTCCTGCGGTAATTATTAAGTTAAGTGTTTTGTTTATTTAGATGCTCTAGATTTACTAGAATTTCTAGCCAATCTAGAGCCTTCTTTATTCAATTTGGATGCAAAGTTAGAAATTTTCCGTCATTTGACGAACTTCTTCTTGAATTTTCTTTACAAAATCATCAATTTTCATTGTTTCTTGTTCCTGAGTGCCCTGTTTTCTTACATTTACAGTGCCATCAGCAACTTCTTTCTCGCCAACGATGAGCATGTAAGGGAGGTGCTTGATCTCGTTGTCGCGGATCTTGCGGCCAACCTTCTCGTTGCGGTCGTCTACGATGGTGCGCACATCCTGCTCGTTGAGAGTTGCTGCCACCTGGTGAGCGTACTCGTTGTACTTCTCTGAAATTGGCAGAACTACGACCTGGTCAGGTGTGAGCCAGAGTGGGAAGTGTCCAGCAGTGTGCTCGATGAGCACAGCGATGAATCGTTCCATCGAGCCGAATGGCGCACGGTGAATCATCACAGGGCGGTGCTTCTGGTTGTCAGCGCCAGTGTACTCGAGCTGGAAGCGCTCAGGCAAGTTGTAGTCAACCTGGATTGTGCCGAGCTGCCAGCGGCGGCCAAGAGCGTCCTTGATCATGAAGTCGAGCTTAGGGCCATAGAATGCTGCCTCGCCAAGCTCTGTGCGAGTAGGGAGACCCTTCTCTGCACACGCCTCGATGATGGCGTTCTGTGCCTGTTCCCACACCTCATCCGAGCCAATGTACTTTTCCTTGTCCTCTGGGTCGCGGAGTGAGATCTGAGCCTCGAAGTCCTTGAAGTCAAGAGCCTTGAAGATGATGTTGATGATGTCCATCACGCGGAGGAACTCATCCTTCACCTGATCTGGGCGGCAGAAGATGTGAGCATCGTCCTGAGTGAATGAACGCACGCGAGTCAAGCCATGAAGCTCGCCCGACTGCTCATAGCGATACACTGTACCGAACTCTGCGCAGCGGAATGGGAGGTCCTTGTATGAACGTGGCTGCCATGCGAAGATCTCGCAGTGGTGAGGGCAGTTCATAGGCTTGAGGAGATACTCCTCGCCTTCTTCTGGAGTCTGGATTGGCTGGAACGAGTCCTTGCCATAGTGATCCCAGTGACCTGATGTGATATAGAGATTCTTGCCACCGATGTGTGGAGTCATAACCTCCTGGTAGCCGAAACGCTTCTGAATCTTGCGGAGGAAGTCCTGCAGGCGGATGCGCACAGCAGTGCCCTTTGGCAACCACATTGGCAAGCCCTTGCCAACGCGCTCTGAGAACATGAAGAGCTCCATCTCCTTGCCAATCTTGCGGTGGTCGCGCTTCTTAGCCTCCTCGAGAGCCACGAGATACTCGTCGAGCATCTTCTTCTTTGGGAACGAGATGCCGTAGATGCGAGTCATCATTGGGCGCTTGTCGTCGCCGCGCCAGTATGCAGCAGCGAGAGAGAGAAGCTTGAATGCCTTGATAGGCGCTGTGCTCATGAGGTGAGGACCCTTGCAGAGGTCGATGTACTCACCCTGAGTGTATGTAGTGATGTGACCGTCCTCAAGCTCTGCGATGAGCTCATTCTTGTATGTTTGTCCCTTTGATGCGAAAAGCTCCATTACGTCGCTCTTTGCGATGTCTTTGCGGATGAGAGCTTCTTTCAATTGTACAAGCTCCTGCATCTTCTTTTCGATCTTTGGGAAGTCAGCGTCGCTGAGCTTAACGCCCTCTGGTGGCATTACGTCATAGTAGAAGCCATTCTCGATTGCAGGGCCGATGCCGAACTGAGTGCCAGGCCAGAGCTGCTCGATAGCCTCTGCCATGAGGTGGGCAGAAGTGTGCCAGAAAGCATGCTTGCCTTCTGCGTCGTCAAATTTGTAGAGTGCAATAGTTGCATCCTCGTTGATAGGACGGTTGAGCTCTGTTGTCTCACCGTTCACGCCGCAAGCGATCACGTCCTGCGCAAGACGCTGGCTGATGCTTTCGGCAATCTGTAATCCTGTCACGCCATTTTCATATTCGCGTACAGAATTGTCTGGGAAAGTAATCTTTATCATATTGTAATATTCTATTATTCTCTTATATTAAGTTGCTAAAAAGCACTATGATTGTAATTTAAGTGCAAATTTAACATTTCTTTTTCTTTTATCTATAATCTTTGCAAGAAAATCTATTTTTTCTTTTGATTTTTCTTGATTATGTTATAGGCAGAGTATATTCCCAGCTCACCAGCCTTGCTCAAGTCGCGAATGCCGGAGAACTTGTCATCGTTGAGCAGCTTGAGCAATCCTCGGTTGAAATACGCCTCTGCGAATGTGTCTTTTATCTCTATCACCTTGTCGAACTCAGCTATCGCTTCCACTATCTTTCCCTCCTGGGCAAGGTTGTAGCCAGCCTCGAAATGCACGAGTGCATCGTCTGGCGCATATTCCTTATATATATTATATGTACGCGCGTTAGGCAGAATCAGCGACGCCTCTTGGTCGCGGTTCTGTATCTTGCCTCTGTATTCGCTCTCGTACACCTTCTCCTGCTCCTTCTCATCTTCCTCCACCAGTTTCTTGTAGTCGTCCAGGTTCTTCTCCGACTTCTTTCTCGTCTTGTTCTTCTGGCGCGAGGTTGGGGTAGAGTAGCCGTAGCGGTGCGCTATCTGCTCCTTCAGCACATGCTCCTCGTCTCGGTTGGCGCCAGCCACGTCGCCAATCTTTCTTCTGGCAGCGGCTCTGCGCTCGTATCCGTGCAGGAACTTCGGATATTCCTTTATCACAGTGGTGTAGTCGCGTATGGCACCTCGGTAGTCGCCCACATTGTCGAGCAGCGTGCCGCGGTTGAACGTTGCCATCATGTCCGTAGGGTCAATCTCCAGGATGAAGTCAAAGTCTTCGATGGCAAGATTGTCCTCGCCCACATTGGCGCGTAGCAATCCTCGGTTGTAGTGTCCCACGAAATGCTTCGGCTCCAGCTCCAGAGCGAGGTCATAGTCCTTCATCGCGTCCCTGTAGTGGTCGAGATGATAGTGGCACAGCGCCCTGTTGATCAGGTTGTCCGCATTCTTGGGATTGATGCGCAGCGACTCGGTGAAGTATTTGATTGCCTCTGCATACTCTTCATGCTGCATCTGCAGGTTTGCCTTGGTGGTCAGCGCATTCACGTTGTACTTGTCCACCTCCAGCGCCTTGTCTATCACAGCCTCGGCAGCCACGGTGTCCTTCTTTTGCAGCTGTATCTGAGCCTTTAGGTTGTATCCGTCAGCATACTTCTTCCATTTGCTTATCACGATGTCGATGATGCTGTCTGCACGGTCGAGACTGTCCAGCTCAATGTTGCACAGCACCAGGTTGTGCCACACCGAACGGTTGTTTGGCTCCTTGTCAGCAGCTTCCTCATAGTCCTTGGCGGCATTGGCATAGTCGCCGAGGTTGATGTGCGCAAGGCCTCTCACCTCATACGAGTTTGGGAAATACGGATTCCTCTTTATCGCTTCGGAGCAGTCGATCACTGCGCCCGAGTAGTCGTCGAGATAGAACTTTGCCAATCCTCTGTAGAAGTACGGCTCGTAGAGGTATGGCTTGGAATTGATCACGATGTTGAAATACTGTATCGACAGCACGTAGTCATCGTAGTACAGCGCATTGCGACCGATATTCATCATTCGGTCAGTGTTGATCTGGCACTGTGCTGAACCGCAGCACACCAGGCACAGCATCAGCAGCAGAGTCCTAATATGTCGCAATGCGCCAGCCATCACGCTACCTGTTTGGCTTGCACTTGTAGCTTGCGCTGAACTTGCCCTTGGCCATTGCTATGAGCTTAGACTTCAGCAGCTGCTTGCGGAATGGAGACAGGTGGTCGATGAACATCTTGCCATCCAGGTGGTCAAACTCATGCTGCATCACGCGAGCAAGGAAGCCATCCACCCACTCGTCGTGCTCCTGCAGGTTCTCGTCCGTCCATGTGGCATGAATCTTGGCTGGGCGCTTCACGCTCTCATGTATGCCAGGTATGGAGAGGCAGCCCTCTTCCTGCGAGCAAGTCTCCTCGCTCACCTCAATGATCTCTGGGTTGATGAATGCGTGCACGAAGCCCTTGTACTCAGGGTTGTCCTCGCTGATGCAGTCGAGGTCGATGATGCACATCCTGATTGCAAGACCAATCTGCGGTGCAGCAAGTCCCACGCCCTCCGAGCGCTTCAGTGTCTCAATCATGTTCTGAATCAGCTCCTGAAGATTAGGATACTGTTCTGGATCTATCTCTTCAGTCTGCTTGCGGAGCACAGGCTGACCGAATATGTACATTGGTAATATCATATTGTTGTTGAGTTTTTTTTATTTGTTTCGATGATTCGATTCTTCGATGTTTCGATGTTTCGATTCTTCGATGATTCGGTTCTTCGATGTTTCGGTTCTTCGATGTTTCGATTCTTCGATTATCCGTTCTAATCCCTTTCTCTTACATCCCTTTGCTTGCCATATAGTCCTGCAATATGATCGTGGCGCTTATCTGATCCACCAGTCCCTTGTTCTGTCTTGCCTTCTTTCCTATGCCGCTGTCCAGCATCGCTTTGTGAGCAAGCACCGAGGTGAAGCGCTCGTCATACATGTCAATCGTCTTCTCTGGGTATAGCTTCTTCAGCCTGTTCACGAACGGCGTGATGCGCTTCATGTTCTCGCTGTCCTCGCCATTCGTCTGCTTGGGCATGCCCACCACGATGGTGTCCACATCCTCCTTCTCCATGTAGTCCTTCAGCCACAGCTCCAGATTCTTTGTTTCCACCGTGCACAGCCCGTTGGCAATCATCTTCATGTTGTCGGTGGCTGCTATGCCCGTCCTTTTCTGTCCGTAATCTATAGAAAGTATTCTTGCCATTTTTTAATACCACTGAATTGAACTGTTATAGCTACTCTTCTTGTCATACTTCAGCGCATCTGTCAACGTGCTTGCATTAGCTCGCATTGAGATGTGGTAGCTGGTGAACTGACCGAACACGAGGCCGCAGCTGATGTTGAAGCAGTGCATGTCGCGAGAGATGTTCACCGTGGTCATCGAGATCTGCTTCACTGTGAAGTCCCAGCCAGAAGAGAAGCTGCAGTTCCAGTTGCCAGACAGCTTCACGTTGCCAGAGAAGTTCATTGTCTGCGTGAACTTGTATGGATAGCGCATGTTCTTCACGTTGATTTCAGCCGTTCTGTCCTCAGCCATCGTGATGCCGTATGAGATAGAGAACGACCATGGAATCTTGAATGCCATGTATCCGTCGGCATCCAGGCCGCCAGCATCGCTGCTGCTGTTGTTGCTCTTCACCGTCTTGTCCGTCTTGTCCATGTTGCTCTCCAGCTCGTCGCTGTCCTCGTCGTCGTCGTCATCGCTGCTGCCCTTGCCTTTCTTCGTGTCGTCTATCTCGTCGCCCTTGCCCATGAGCTTCATCACCTGCTGCTTGATGGTCTTCAGCGACTGGTTGTTGAACGTGTATGACAAGTTCTTGCTCATGCCCTGGAAGCGTCCGAAGCGGCCATACGACCATTCCGTCCTGTTGCCTTCCCTCACGTTGCCGTTGGCATCAAACTCGTATGCGTATGTGTTGAACATCGCATTCATGTTGAACGTGGTCTTGCCCCATTTCAGACGGATGCGAGTGCTGAGGTTGGACCAGTTCTTCTCCCTGGCAGCCATGTTGTACGAGATGCTTGCGCCCAGGTCGTCGATGAGGCTCACCTTCTTGATGCTGTCGTTCCTGTCCTTGATCTTCATCTCCACATTGTTGGAGAGATCCAGGCTCCACGATCCCGTCTTGCCCTGGCCAGGCGCACCATACATGGCACCTGTGTAGAGAGAGTAGGAGATAGGCTCGGAAGTCACGTTGCCGTCAGCATCCGTCTTCACGTATGTCTTCCAGAATCCCCACTTGCCATCGCTGAAGTCAGGAGCATAGCTGAGGCTCACCTGAGGAGTGATGACGTGGCGCACCATCTGTATCTTGTCGCCAAACACCTTAGGGCTTGGCTTGTAGAATCCATATATCTTTGTGTTGGCTGAGAGGCTCAGGTTGTAGTCATACACGCGGTTGAATCCGTAGATGGTGTCTCGCTCCAGCTTCTGCGTTTCCCTGTTCCACGACTGCTCAACCCTGCTCGTGTACCAGCGCTCGTTGTAGTTGAACGACGGAGTGACATTGATGTACTTCAGCACGTTGAACGATGCTGAGATTGGTATCGAATGCTTCATGCCGTTCTTCCAGTCCTTTATCAGGCTTGAGTTCATCAGCTTGTCTTCCTTCGTGTTGATGCTGTTGCTCATTGTGCCTGTATAGTTCATCGCAATCTTCTCATACCATTTCTCCTTGCCGGCAGCCTTCTTGCGCTTGAATGGGTAGAACCTGCTCACCGAGACGGAGAGGCTTGGCAGTGTGAGGGCGATGGTGGAGTCGCGCATGTTCTGCGAGATGTTGAACGAGCTTGACAGCGACATGCCGAGCTTAGGCAGGTTGCGCGAATAGCTCACCGACGACGTGCGCGTGCTCTGCGAGTACGACTGCGGGTTGTAGAGGCTCGTCAGGTTGTTCTTCTCATAGCTCTGCGTAGCGAAGTTCACGCTGGCAGAGAATGAGCTGTTTGGCGACGACTTAGGGTCGGTGCGGTGGCTCCACTGCACCTTGAAGTTCTTTGTCTCCATGAAGTCTGGCATGTTCTTCTCGCCCTCCTTCGTCACCTGGTAGTTGAAGTAGAAGTTGCCTGAATACTTGTATCTCTTCTTGTAGTTCGTCTGTCCGCCAATGCCCCATGAGCCCTTGGTGTAGATCTCGCCTGTCAGCTTCAAGTCCAAGTTGTCGCTGACAGCGAAATAGTAGCCGCCGTCGCGCAGGTAGAAACCGCGAGTGGACTCATCGCCGTATGTAGGCATGATCAATCCGCTTGAGTACGACTTGGAGAATGGGAAGAAGCCGAATGGGATTGCGAGCGGCAGTGGCACGTCCTCCACCACGAGCCATGCAGGACCGAAGAACACGTCCTTGCCCGGGTGAGCCTTGGCGCGCGAGAGCGCAATGTAGAAGTGCGGATGCTTTTCGTCGCAAGTGGTGTATCGTCCGTGTCTCAGATACATCTCATTGTCAGCGCCTTTCTTCGATTCCTCACTTGTCAGGAATCCGTCCTGCTGAGCAGTATATACATTGGTGATGAAGCCCTTCTTCGACTTGAAGTTGTAGCTCATCTTCTCCGACTGATACTCGTCGTTGCCTTCCTTGAACACAGGGTCGCCCGTTGTCTTGCCCAGCGAGTCTGTCTGGCCGATGGCATGAATGAGCGAGCTGTCCATGTCCATGGTGATGTTGGCAGCCTTCAGGTCAATCTTCTGGTACTTCACGCTGGCATCGCCATACAGGAACGCATGCTTGGTTGACATGAGGAACACCACCGAGTCCTTTGCCTCATACTCCACAGGTGCTTCGAGTATCGAGTTGCCCTTCCTTGCCCTGCGTATGGAGTCTTCGGCAGCAGCCACAGAGTCGTTCCACTGCGTAGCGCCCTTGTGCTCTATGCCATGCTCAGCATCAAACTTAGCCTTGAGCGAATCGAGGCTCGATAGTTCATCTGTCGAGTCATTCTTCACAGCCAAGCTGTCGCTCAAGTCCTTCACCTTGCTTGCTGCGCTATCTGATATTGCCACTGCAGCGCTGTCTGCTTTTGCCTCCACCACGGTCGTGGCAGAATCGGCAGCAGTATTCACGGTGTCAACAGCATCAAGGCCGAGAAGCGATGAGCTTTCGACCTTTATAGTATTGCAGCTGAAAATCGAGAATGCCGTGAGCAGTACTACAAGTGGAATTATTAACTTGCTTTTATCCATTTATTCACAAAACGACTGCAAAGATACGCATAATTCCCCAAATAAACGGCATGTTCAAGGTTAAAACACTTTAATCAATCTTAAAAACGCATTAATTAATGCTATGTTGTGTGTTTTGACTGTTCATTCAAACATTTCCATCCATTTCCTGAACCTCTCCGCACCGCTATCGCCAAACTTTGCAATGCTTCTCAACGCCTTCTCCACGCTCTTCTCTTTCTCCAGCCTCGTCTTCGAGAAGAACTTATCCGCATAGCACACGATCTGCTCCTCCACAGTCTCAGGCAACAGGTCTCTCGCCTCAATAGGCAATCCCTGATGCTCAATGTCCTCCTTCGTCAATCCTGCTCCCGTGTGCCTCTCGCACACCCTCGCATGCTTCGGATACCCCTCTTCTCTCATTATCTCTGCCCCAATCGTGCCGTGGCAGATGTATGGCTGGTCGCCAAAGCACATGATGCCGTCAGCATCGCAGCGGAAGATGCCGATGTCGTGCAGCATGGCTGCCTCCTCCACAAACTCCCTGTCTGCCCCCAGTTCAGGGTGCCTGTCCACGATGCTCAATGCCTTGTCTGCCACCTTCCTGCTGTGCACCATCAGGATGTGCTTCAACTCATCCTCCACAGGATAATACTTGTCAATTATTGCTTTGTAATCCATATTCCTATAAATAAAACTCATTTGTCAATTCCATGTACTGTTCCGATCTCTCGCCCTTCTCGTTGTTCAGCAGCAGCGTCGCCGTCTCCGTTGCCATCATCCTGTTCGAGAACTGCAGTATGCAGCGCTTGGCCTCCTTCCTTGGCGTCGTTTTCACGTCTGTGCGTGAGAACAGATACAACCTGTTCAGCGAACAATTCAAAATAAAATCTGCAGCCCTTCCGCTCGGTATGATGACAGCAAACACGCCATCCTCGTTCAGCAGTCTTGCAGCATTCGCTATCAGCCTGTCAAACGGCAGCGAATCCGTGTGCCTCGCAGCGTCTCTCTGCTTGTCAGGACACCCAACCTTCTCTTCGTAAAATGGTGGATTGCTTACTATTAAGTCATACTTCCTCTCCCAATGCTCCACATCATTGAAGTCCATGCTCTCCACCTCAATCCTATCTCCAAACTCACTCTCCATCACATTCTCTCTCGCTTGCGCTACAGCCGCTTCATCCACATCCACTGCATCCACTCTCAGCCCCGGAAACCTCTGTGCCAGCATCAGCGCAATAAGTCCCGTGCCAGTGCCCACATCCAGTCCCTTCCTCGCTCTCTCTCCGCGAGTCAGGCACCCCAGCAGCACCCCATCAGTGCCCACCTTCATTGCGCACCTGTCGTGCCTCACCACAAACTGCTTGAATCTGAAATACTCATTCGCCATAATCGTTACAAAGTTATCACAATTTCGTTGTCGCTCACCACGTTCTCCTTCTCGCCTTTATAGTTGTACATTGCGCTGCCGCACGTAGTCTTCATCATCTTCTTGTACTTGCTCACATCCTTCCTCTTCACCATCCGCACCAGAGGGTAAGAGACGCCAAACATGGAGCGCATGAACTTCTTGTACGCCTTGTTGCATCCCTTCACTATAGCCTTCGCATCGCCCTGTTCCTCATCTCCTTGCGACAGAGCATTGACGAATCCCGTGAAGTGCTGCAGCATGCACTTCTGCATCACAGGGAAGATCTCTGCGCTGGTGCTTGGTATGCCCAGCTTGCCCATCAGCTTCTTTTGTCCAGCCAGCTTGCTCTCCATCTTGGCGCACAAGGTGCTCAGCATGCCGTTGGTCGTGTTCTCGTTGCGCTTCATCTCAATAGCGTGATAGTCGCTGAACACCTCCGCAGCAAGCTTCAGCGTGCCATCGCTGCCCATCTCGCCCATCCTCAGCGGAGAAGGGTAGGAGCAGAGCGAGCCCGTCATCACGTCCCACAGCTCGCCTCCCTCCGTCGTCTCGTGCTGTATGCTTTGCAGATGGAAGTGGCCTGTGAACATCACGTTCACGCCTGCTGCTGCCAGTCGCTTCTGCACCTCGCTCAGCGCAGGATAGCCGCTTGCCTGGTTTGCTATGTACGTTGCCGCCAGTTCCTCATGCCCATCGAAGTGAGCCATGACAGGATGGTGCATCATGCCTATCACGCGCCGTCCCTCAGCCTTCGCCTTAGCCGCCGCGCTCTCTGCCCAAGCCAATGTGCTCTCGGTCAGTCCGCCCTCGCTGTAGTGCTTGGTCTCCGTGTCCGGCTTTCTGCTGTCGAGGCAGATCACTGCAAGCGAACGGCTCGGGTATGCCATATACGACAAGCCATTCTTCATCACGGCATCGCCATACCCGCACTTGCCATACATAGCCTCAAACTCGCCGCTGCTCACCGTCGCCACCTTAGCCGACTCATTGCCTATGTAGCTGCGTGCCACAGGATTGCCAACGTCGTGGTTGCCGGGAATCACATACACCTTCACGCCCTTGTCTGCCAGCATGCCCAGTTTCCGTGCCACATACTCATGGCTCGCTTTCTCGCCATTGTACGTCAGGTCGCCAGGTATCAGAAGCACGTCAGGCATCTCCGCCTCTATCCTCCCCACAGCCTTCTCAAACAGTTCCTGGCTATGCTCCACCACCTTCGGGTCTCCTTCAGCGCATCTCCTGAATGCCGCTCCGTCGTCGTGCAGCGACTGTTCCAGCACGTGCATGTCGCTCATCACGGCAAACCGCATCTGCGCACCAGCCATCATCGCTGTTGCCAGGGTCCAAAACAATAGTATAGCTTTCTTCATATCCTCATCCTTGACTTCTGAAATCCTTGTTTTTTGCAAAATTAGCTATTTGAGTTATATTATCCGTAACTACTCAGGTATTATTATTCACAAAAGATTGGCTACGTCGAGCTGACGGTTCAATCTAATTCAACCTAATTGGGCGTTCTGCTTGTAGGACTGAAAATAATTCGACCTGTACTTTAACGAACATTTCTCAAAATGTTCTGAACTGAAAATAATTACCGATAATTACCGATAATTTTTTCCGATAATTATTCATGCACGAAATGATGCAGGTTCTCTTTTGTGATGAGACGATAGTTGTCTGATTCGTGGTCATACACATACCTCTCTGCGTGAAAATGATCCTCGCCAAAGTTGACGAGAATCCCTCGCGTGAGTTTTGTGATGCGTAAATAATTAAACAATTGTGCTCTATGATCTGCGGTCAACATGCTGACGGACTTAAACTCAATTATAATATCCTCGCTCATGAAATCTGCTTGATACACCTTGTCCATCTGTACTCCTTTGTAATAAGTATGCAATGCCTTCTCACGTTCGAAAGGTATGCCACGCAGTGTCAACTCTCTTTGCATGGCTTCCTGATATATAGATTCTTCCATCCCTCGGCCCAACGTATTGTACACCTCCATTGCAGCTCCTGTGAGGTTGTACATTTGCATCCATTCCTGTTTAGTCATACGCTTTTGCAATTTTAGATTAGCACAAATATTTATTATCGGAACAAATTATCGCAAATTATCGGTAATTATTTTCAGTTCCCAAGGAGTGCAGGGCACTCCTCCTATTTATAATAACGAATGTATT
>JAZRYI010000032.1:0-2665 GCA_045600665.1 Bacteroidaceae bacterium | reverse complement strand
CCAGAACTCGGTGCCCATATTGGAAAGCATATCCTCCATCTTCTTCAACTCCTTATCGTCTCGAAGAGTGGTTTTTGCGATTCGCATAGGCATACCGAATATCTCAGCGAAGGTGTCCCAGAAGGCAAGAGCATTCTTCTTTGGGATGGTCTGTGTGGCAGCTTTGAGGAATAGACCAAGGTCGTCTGGTGTTCCTGCTTCAATGAGCCAGTCAGCGAAAGGAGGCTGATGGTAGTCGATGCCAGTTCGCCAGTCTTCCCCTAAATTGGTTATCACACGTCCATATTCAGGAATGACGTGTTTACGTGGTATGAGACGGACACCATCATAGCAAGGACATCCATCGCCATCCGTAGTAACGTTGCCAAGTTCTATGAGCGAATGCCCCCAATAGCGAGAGTCCAGGATATAACTGGCAAGTGACTTAAACCAGGACTGATCAAAGTAGTGCATGGCTTCCTCGTTCTCGTTTCCGTTTTTGTCAACGAGTTTGAAAGAACGAGCAAGTACGAATCCCTTGCGCTGCTCTATACAGCCAGAAAGGTGCAGGTCAATATTCACGTCACCGTAGATGTCATAAAGAGTTTGTCGATTTGGACTGTCAACATTGATTGCCATCTGCCACGCCTTGCGCCAGTCTCGAATATCCTTGCGTGTAAGTGCATCCGTTGTGCGCTGAAGCTGTATGACCTGCTTTTGCAATCGGCGAAGATCTTCCTTCTTTGCAAGGTTGAAGTCGCCATATTTAGTATGCAGCACATTCGGTGTTCCCATAATGCGCTGCTTGATGTTTTGAATAATACCCATGATTTACCAATTATGATGTAGTTTAGACTGTGATCCGTGGATGAAGGAGCCATTGAGAGGTGTACCGTCTTCATCAGTGACCAACGGAAGGTCAGGAACTATCTTACCAGCCTGTACGCCTTCGAGCCATTTGATGGCACGCTCATAACGTTCCTTGCGAATCTCTGTGCCCATCTTCTGAGGCATGGATGCTACAAGATGGTAAAGAGCGATGTCGCAAGTGTACATAACGATGAGACGATTGCGCTGCTCACCTGTAGCAGAGAAAATAGCCTGACAGTCATACTTTGGTCTGAGATAGCCAGAAACCTCTTCCTGAGCTTCCTTCTCTGCATTGATTTTGTTGTCTTCTGATACCTGTGAAACGACTTTCAGCGCAGTATCACCAATGACAACCCTGTAATCTTCTTCTGTTAAGAACATAATGCTTTATTTTAGCCCTGCGGAAAACCACAGGGAACGGTGGCTACTTTGTTACGAATAGAGCGTGCTTCTCAATGTCCTCGATGCGGACTCCCTTCTTGAAGCGATGATTCGCTACAAGTTGTTTGATGGCCTTCTTTGGCACAACTTTGATTGAGCCGTTGAGATAGATGACGTAATACTTCAAGCCAGTAGCATTGTGCAGCTTAATGGCTTTGTTCACGGCACGCTTATAATTGAAAGCGAAAATGCATCGTTTGATAAGTGCTAACATATTACCATTGATTTTTAGGGCTTGGACGTTTGCCAAACCTCGGTTTGAAAGTTTGTATGCGAGTATTCTTCTGCAGGATGTAGATGGCTCCTTCATCGGCATCAGGTGCGTCATCGTTGCCACTCATTCCCTTCTCAAAGGCAAGCAGCTGTTCAACACCGGCAATCATATCGGGATCATCCTTCTGGTCGATGTCGTAGAAGGTAAAACCACGTTCCCAGAGCGGACTGATAGCCTCGACACGCTGGAACTTATCAGGCTTCTTGCGTTTGTCGCCTGTAATAGGCAGCTGGTAGCCTCTGATATTACCCTCTGTGGTGAAGTCATCAAGAATGATGTCCTGCATGAATGAAGCCTCCATTGCAAAGCGTATAGATATGCCTATCTTCATGCTCCACTCATAAAGGTCATAGCACCATCTTACGAGCTCTGCAACTGAAGCCTTGCGCACGAATGCACGCAGATGCCAGAGGTTTGTGCCATGCTTTCCCCAGAGTTTTGCAGCCTTGGTGTCGTTGGTCTTCTTTGACTTCCAAGAAGGGTCAATATACAGGACGAACTCTGAGAAGTCTTTCCACTTCGGACGCTTAGCCCAGCGAATCCACTCCTGACGGAATACTGTACCCTCGACAATAGGATTGTGCATCATTTCCTTATTCCAGGATCGATAACCCATGAAGGCAGCAGCCTCTTGCGCTTCCTCCTTGGTCCACTTGTCTTTCCAGACAGGTTCACCGTCATTGTTGACTGCGTAGATGGTGGAAACATGTACGTCTTTGGTCGCTGCTATATTGGCAAGCACAGAGCATTTAGATATGAGGTTGCCAACCATGATGAAACGACCACGACCAACATCAAGAGCACCAAAGAGAGCTTCCTTCACCCAGTCAGTGAGTCCCCGCACACGACGCTCATTGCGGCAGAGCTCGTCATCATCAAGGTCATCGATGACGATGTAGTCCGGACGTGCCTCCTTGTAACGGAGTCCTCGAGGCGACTGCCCTCGACCACGAGCAAAGAATGCTACTCCAGACTGTGTGACAAACTCGCCATCCTGCCAGTTGCCCAGGTTCTTCTGTTCGCCAAAGTCAGCAATGATCCTCTGGTTATATTCGAGCTCAGCCTGAATGTCAGACAGAAGACCGCGCGCACTATCCTCAC
>JAZRYI010000031.1:0-21650 GCA_045600665.1 Bacteroidaceae bacterium | reverse complement strand
CACTACCTGGACTGGCGATGACATCAACACCGGCAATGAGCGCATTATCGACAACGGCGATGGCACTTACGACATCGAGATCAACTTCAAGGGTGATCCTATCCTCGATGTTCTCGACGAGCAGCATCTCCTCTTCACAGGCGGTGGCTACACTCCATTGAAGCTTTACTATAAGTAAAACGGTAAGATAATTATAATAAATTGGCGACTCTGCTTTCTGGGCAGAGTCGCCTTTTAAGGTGATAATATGAAATTAAACAGATTATTCAACTATCTCAATGCAGCTGTATTAGCAACCGTCTCCCTCTTTGCTGCTTCATCGTGCGGCGACGACAATGATGAGCCAGGCACATCGCAGGAGAGCGTGGTGAAACTGACCAGTTCGTCTATCAGCGAAGGTGAGGAAGTGGATGCAGACAAGGTCACATCTATCAAACTCACATACAGCACTCCTGTTGCCCTGATTGCTTCGGCTGACATCACCCTGAACGGAAAGAAGGTGGCTGCGGTGACCAATAATGACAACAACTCAGAGGTGGTTCTCTCGTTCTACCTTGAATATGAGCAAAACTACACGCTCAATATTCCTGCAGGCTCAATTGTCAGCCGCACTATTGCTAAAGCGTCAGCAGATGAGTTCACTCTCCACTTCCGCACCAAGAAGGCATCTGCTACTGGCGACGACGATAGCATGAACTCAGTGCCAAAGCTTGGCTGGGGCTGGAATCTCGGCAATCATTTCGACACATCTTCGGGCAAGGACGGCGTGCCAAGCCAGTGGGGATGGTGGGATGGAGCTACGCCTACTGAGGCTCTCTACCAGAATCTTGCCAAGACAGGCGTGAAGACTGTCCGCATGCCAGTGACATGGGGTAACTATCAGGGCAGCGCACCTGAGTATGAAATCAAGACTGACTACATGGAAGAGGTGGCAAAGAATGTGCAGTGGGCACTCGACGCTGGTCTGAATGTGGTTCTCAACACTCACCACGACGAGTACTGGCAGGACATCATCACCGCATCAAGCAACGCTACTGTGAAGGCAACTATCGAGCAGCGCATTGTTGCAACATGGACTCAGATTGCTAATCGCTTCAAGCGTGCTAACGGTCAACTCATCTTCGAGACATTCAATGAGTTGCACGATGACAACTGGGGATGGAACAGCTCTTTCAACTATGCTCCTGTTCACAGAATCATGAACGAGTGGAACCAGATTGCTGTCGATGCCATCCGTGCCACAGGCGGCAAGAATGCTTTGCGCTGGATTGGCGTGCCAGGCTTCTGCGCTAACCCAACGTTCACTATCAAGAACCTTACTGTTCCTAACGACCCTGCCAAGCACATCATGGTGGGCGTGCACATCTACGATCCATTCAACTTCTGCACAGAAGGCAGCGTGCAGAAATGGGGCCATACATACAGAGGCAACTCATCGGAGGAGGATGCTATCAAGTCGCTCATGGCGAGCCTCAAGACAGCGTATGTTGACAAGGGCATTCCATGCTACATTGGTGAGTATGGCGTGACTATGCGAAAGAACGCAGCAGACGAGAAGTATCGTACATACTATCTCGAATACTTCTGCCGCGCGGCTTATACATACGGATTGCCTGTCATGCTTTGGGACAACAACAATAAAAACACAAGCGATGGCGGCGGCGAATGCTTCTACTTCATCAGTCATGCTGATGGCACTCTTTACAACAGACCTCTCGTGGAATTGATGATCAAGGCAGCGACAAGCACAGACGCTGAATACACTTTGAAATCAGTTTACGACAACGCACCAGCAAAGTAGTTGCTGAGTAATGCAACACGAGGCGCTGGGATGCGAAAGTGTTTCAGTGCCTCGTTTGTTTTCCTGCAATTTTCCCCGAATATCGCAGTTTGTCCCGAATATCCTTTTTTATTAGCAAATAAATTTGTTACTTTGCAGTCAACTTGAGATTCCCTCAACAAAGGCGGGTAATAACTCTTGTTATATAGAAAAAGAAAATGTCAAACAATAAAACAATTCAGCTTATGAAGAAAATTTTACTCTCTCTCGCAATGTCAGTCATTGCACTCGTGTCAGTAGCACAGGAAACAACAAAACTCACTATCGTTGCTCCAAACCAGTGGTGGGGCAGTAAAGATGTAACTGCATCTACTGCAGGAAAAATTGATTTCACTGATCAGTACGGCGAGTTCAACATCAAGAAGAACCTTGATTTGTCTGTCTATACAGGCATGATCATCGAGTATAAGGATGCTGCAGATACTCAGATCAAGATTCAGGGCGACGCTGCTGACGAAACAACTTACAGCAAGAAGGCAGAAGTGTATATCGGTCTTGAAGGTGCAGCAGGCACACAGACTGTTGAGTTCCCAGCTTCGCTCGGCACAAAGATTGAAGCACTCTCGCTTCAGGGCTTGGCAGCAGGCGGCAGCATCACATTTGAGAAGATCACTCTCCTCAAGGGCGAGGCGAAGGAAGTTGCTACAGATTTCGCAGGCATGTCATGGGGCGGCTCATACACAAAGGTTGCTGGCTCTACAGTTGACATGATGGTGACAGATTCTTACGGCGAGATCGGCTTCAAGGAGCCTGTCAGCTACGCAGAAGGAAAGTCATACACTTACACTGTGACTTTCAGCGAGCCAACACCAGCTGCTGCTCAGTTCAAGGTACTCACTGTTGAAGGCACACCAGGCGCTACTTTCAATGACTACGATTCAAAGTACTACGTGTATAGCGACATTCCTGCAGGCGCAACTTCTGCAACCATCGCTATCAACTATGTGTATGAGTCTGTAACAATCCAGTGCGAAACAGCTAATGTCACTTTCAAGGGCATGGCAGCAACACTGACTGTGGGCGACGCTGCTTCAATTGTAGCACCTGAGGCAGCAAAGAACGGCGCAATGTACAATGTGGCTGGTCAGCGCATCAACGCACCTAAGGGCATCTACATCATGGATGGCAAGAAGTACTATGCTAAGTAATAGCATTCAGTGCTAAATACATGAAAAGGGCGGTTCGGCATGAACCGTCCTTTTTTCGTTTGCAAGCTTCTGTGACAGGTCTGATGTGTACAAAATTGCATGCGAAAAAAGGCAATTTCGGAAAGGGAAAATATATACATTATATATAAATACACACTATAATAAGGGGGAGGATAAAAAAGTATCAGTATAAGATAAGAAAGTGTTTGTTCATTTGTTAAAAAAGATGTAATTTTGCAACGTGAAAGTGTGTGTAATCACTTTTTGTTACTAATTTGTACCGAGAAATAACTATTAATTAACTATATCATTAACTAAAATCTTAAAAACTCATGTTTAAAAGTAATTTTATGAACTTGCGAGCATTGGTTATGACAGTATGCCTCGTGCTTCTGCCATTTACTGCTATCGCTCAGATCGCCATTACAGGCGTAGTTCGTGAAACGACTGGTGAGCCTATTCCGGGTGCCTCAGTGCGTGAGAAGGGAACTACTAACGGTTCCGCTACCGACATCAACGGTAACTTCTCATTCAAGGCTTCTAAGGCAAACGCTACACTTGTCGTATCGTTCGTTGGTTACACTACTCAGGAGGTTAGCCTCAATGGTAAGAAGAATGTAATCATCACTCTCAAGTCTGACGACGAGCTCCTCGAGGACGTTGTAGTCGTTGGTTACGGTACAATGAAAAAGAAGTTGGTTACTGGCGCAACAATCGAAGTTAAGGGCGAGGATATCGCTAAGATGAACACAACTCAGGTTCTCGGTGCTCTTCAGAGCCAGACTCCTGGTGTGAACATCCAGTCTGCTTCTGGTCAGCCAGGTGATGGCTTCAAGATCAGCATCCGTGGTGCTGGTACAAATGGTGATACTACTCCTCTTTACGTAATCGATGGTGTTGCAGGTGGCGATATCAACTCACTCAACCCTTCTGACATCGAGCGTATCGACGTCTTGAAGGACGCTGCATCTTGTGCTATCTACGGTTCTTCAGCTGCTAACGGTGTAATCCTCATCACTACAAAGTCTGGTAAGGCTGGTAGCACAGTGGTTACATACGACGGCAATGTAGGTTGGTCAAACACTTACCGTCTCCCACAGATGCTTACAGCTAAGCAGTACATGGACGTTATGGACATGAGCCGCGTTAACATGAACTTTGCTCCATACAACTGGGAAGACTTTATTGATCCAAAGCTTCTTGCTGAATACCGCAATGGAACTAACCCTGGTACAGACTGGGTTGCTGAATTCCGCAACAAGAACGCTGTAACTACTAACCACTCTATCAACGTTGCTGGTGGTAGCGAATTGTCAACATTCTCTTTGGGTGCTGGCTATCAGTATCAGGATGGTGTATTCGGTGGTCCAGTTGCTTCAGACTTCTCACGTTTCACAATCCGCTTGAACTCTGATCACGTTATCTACCGTGCAGGTGGTCGCGACATCGTCAAGATTGGCGAGAACCTCTACTATCAGCACCGCCAGCAGCAGGGTGTTCAGCTCGGCAACCAGTATGCTAATGACCTTTCAACTCTTCTTCGTGCAAACCCACTCGTTCCTATGCTCGATGCAAATGGCAACTACACAATGTACGATTATTTGAATAACTCTGGCAACCTTGGCTGGTTCTCTTACAACGAGTTTACAAGCAACCCTATCGCTGCTATCATCAACTCACAGTCAGGCAACAACAAGTCTAAGTCATACAACCTCAATGCAACAGGTTTCATTGAGATCTCTCCATTGAAGAACCTCGTTTACCGTGGTCAGGTTAACTACAACCAGTACTCTTCTTCATGGCGTTGCTTCCTCCCAACATTCCATATCAACAATCAGAATGGTGGTTTCCGCAATGAAAACCAGATGTCTGACAACCTCTCTCTTGGTTATGGCTGGAGCACAACTAACACATTGAACTATAAGTTCGACATCAAGGATAATCACTTCGACGTACTCGCTGGTACAGAATACAGCAAGTCTCGCCCAAGCTACGGTGAGAGCGTCCAAGCTACTGCAACGGGTCTTGTTTTCGATGATTTGACTCACGCTTATCTCCACAATGCTTCTAACCGTCAGTCTGCTGTTGTTGATGGCTGGCCTTCAAGCTACGGTTCTAAGTTCTCTTACTTTGGCCGTTTGAACTACGACTTCGCTGAAAGATATATGCTCTCTGCTATCCTCCGTGCCGATGGTTCTTCTAAGTTCAAGAAGGGCAACCAGTGGGGCGTATTCCCATCTGTATCTGCAGGTTGGGTTATCTCTAACGAGGCATTCATGGCTAACGCAAGCTCATGGCTCGACTTCTTGAAGTTCCGCGCTGGTTGGGGTCAGAACGGTAACGACCGTATCGACGCTTCACAGTGGTACGCAGGTTGGGACTTCGGTGACTATGGTCAGTACTCATTCGACAACCTCAAGGACGTTGGTATGACAGGTGCTTATCCAAACCGTCTTGCTAACCCAGACCTCTCATGGGAGACTTCAGAGCAGACTAACATTGGTATCGATGCTCGTTTCCTCAACAGCCGTCTCTCTGTTACACTCGACTGGTATAACAAGATGACTAAGGACCTCCTCATCGCTGTTCCTGTAAAGGCTGTTACAGGTTTTGAGACTCAGGTTCAGAATGCTGGTACAGTAAAGAACACTGGTATTGAAGCAGCTATCGGCTGGAAGGACAATATCGGTGACTTCACATACGGTGTAAACCTCAATGCTGCATGGAACAAGAATAAGGTAACTCAGGTTAACACTCCAAACAAGTTCATTGAAGGTGGTAACGACAACCTTGCACAGGGCACAGGCATCATCGCTCGTATGGAGGAAGGTCAGCCTATCGGTTATTTCTATGGCTTCAAGACTGACGGCGTAATCCAGAATGCTGCTGATCGCGACGCTTATCTCGCTGCAAACTGTGGTGGCAACGCTGCAAACTCTATTCAGGGTACTGGCATCGGTGCAGGCGACTTGAAGTTCGTTGACGTAAACGGTGACGGTGTTGTAAATGACAATGACAAGACTTATCTTGGTGATCCTCACCCAGATGTAACAATGGGCTTCTCTCTCAACCTTGGCTATAAGGGCTTCGACCTTTCTGCTACTCTCTATGGCGCATTCGGTCAGCAGGTAGCTCGTTCATACCGCAAGTTCTCTGATGGTATTCACGAGAACTATACAACAGAAGTTTACAGCCACTGGCATGGCGAGGGCACAGCAGACCGTTACCCTCTCCTCGGTACTGGTGCTACAAACAACTGGATGAAGATTTCTGACATCTTTATTGATGACGCAAGCTACGCTCGTATTCAGAACGTAACTATCGGTTATGACTTCGCTCGCCTTCTCAAGGGTGGTCTCTTCCAGCAGCTCCGTGTTTACGCAGCAGCTCAGAACCTTTGGACATTCACTAACTACAAGGGTATGGATCCTGAGAACGGTAAGTCAATCGCATCTGAAGCTTGGGTAACAGGTGTTGACGTTGGTAACTATCCACAGCCACGCACATTCATGGTTGGTGTTAACGTTAAGTTCGCTGACAAGAAAGCTGCTTCAAAGCCAGCTCCTTACATCGCTCCTGCATACACTGACGCTCCTGCTACAAACGTAGTTGAGAAGGTGGTTGAGAAGGAAGTTGTAAAGAACAACCTTGTACAGAAGACTTATGTTGTAACATTCGAGGTTGATAAGTCTAACATCGCTAACCCAGCTGAGCTCAACGGCATCGAGAAGGGTGCTACAGTTGAGATCGTAGCTTACGCTTCACCAGAGGGTAACGCTGAGTACAACATGGCTCTCTCACAGCGTCGTGCTGATGCAGTAGCTAAGTACCTCCGCGAGAAGGGTGTCAACGTAGTTGGTATCGCAGCTAAGGGCGCTGATTCACAGCACTCTAACCGTATCGCAATCGTAACAGTGAAGTAATTAAAGTAAATACTTAAAATTAGAAGAAATAATGAAAAAGATTTCATATATCTTAGCTTCGCTCTTCATGGCAAGCTCGCTGGTATCTTGCGACTTGGACTCTATGAGTCTCACTGAGAAGGATACCACAAACTTCCCACAGACAGAAGAGGATGCAGGCCAGATTCTGGCTGCTGTATATCAGAACCTGAACAGAATCAATGCAAATCCACAGTGCTCATACCACTATGTAGCACTTCTCGCTTCTGACGATATGCTTGGTGGCGGTGGCTCTAACGATGCTTTGATGCAGGCTCACGACCTTCTTTGTAACAATGGTACAGACGCAACAAACGAGTTCTTCGCAGCTCGTTACGAAGGTATTTCTCGTGCAAACAACGTTATCTCTGCTCTTGAAGGACTTGACTTGAAGGATGAAGTTAAGTCTCAGGCACTTGGCGAGGCTCTCTTCCTTCGTGCTTACTACTACTATGAGTTGGCTTCAATGTATGGACGCATTCCAATGGTGCTCGGCGGTTCGGAGATCACAGTTCCTGACCACGCAGGTATCTGGGGACAGATTCTTGCTGACCTTAAGAGAGCTGCTGACATCATGCCAGCTGTTCGCAAGACTAATGGTCACGTTGACAAGTACTCAGCAGAAGCTCTTCTCGGCCGTTGCTGGTTGTACTACACTGGTATGTTCTGCAATGGTGAGGAACTTGAGAATCTCACAAGCACTGCATACAACCCACTCACATCAGTAACTCTTCCTGACGGTAAGACTCTCACAAAGCAGGACGTTATTGAATATATCAATGATGCTGCTGACAACTCAGGATGCGTTCTCGTTCCTGACTACCGCAACCTTTGGGCTTACACTAACCGTTGCACTGTAGAGGACTATGACTACACTAAGGGCCAGGGTCTTGCTTATGTTGAGAATGACAACGCTACAAGCACTGAGACAATGTTTGCTGTTAAGTTCAACAAGGCTGCTTCTTGGCAGACTACAATCGGTTACTGCAATGGTTATGCACTTCACTTCGGTGTTCGTGGTCAGGCTGATGAGCCAGCTCGTTTCCCTTGGGGACAGGGTTGGGGTGCAGGTCCTGTAGCACCAAACCTCCTTGCTGACTGGAAGGCTGCTGAGCCACTCGACATCCGTCGTGATGCTTCTATTGAGAACATGGGTGCTCGTTCAACTTACCGTTGGGGTGGTGATAGCAACATGCAGGAGACTGGTCTTCTCCAGAAGAAGTTCGGTATCGTAACAGCAAAGAATCCTGCTCTTGAGACTGGCTACTCAGTATCATTCGAGCAGATGATGTATCCTGGCAACTGGGACATCGCTGGTGTTGAAAACTTCCAGCTCTGCTCTATTCACGATATGGTTATGATCCGCTATGCTGAGGTTCTTCTCATGCAGTCAGAGCTCACAGAGAAGCCAGAAGGTATGAATAAGGTACGTAATCGTGTTGGTCTTCCTCCAGTAAAGTATTCTCTTGACAATGTCCTCAACGAGCGTCGTTGGGAGTTGGCATTCGAGGGTGTTCGCTGGATGGATATCCGCCGTACTCACCGTGCTCAGGCTTGTCTTGAGAAGCAGATTGGTCAGCCAATCCACAACGCAGGCAATGAGACAACTAACACTGCCCAGAACGGTGGCTATGCAGCTCGTTACAATGCAACAGCAGGTTTCTTCAAGATTCCTGAGACTCAGGTTACCCTCCTTAACGGTCTCATCAACCAGAACGCTGGCTACAGCGATGCTTCTGGCGACTATAACGGATGGAACTAATCATTGATAATTAAATTATTATTAAGACATTACAATGAAGAAAGTATATTCATTTTTGTTAACAATTGCTGTTGCAATGGCTTTTGTGTCATGCGATCCACAGAAGGATAGCATCGAGCCAAACGGCAATATATACTCTGCAGAGCAGTTAGCTCAGCAGATCAAGTTCTATCAGTTTGATAAGGACGGAAATCCACAGGCGGATGGTAACTACGTTCGTTACGAAAGCTCATTGCAGTCTGTACAGTTCTTTGTGATCAACAAGAAGGGCGAGCCAACAATCCTTGCTTCTGGTCCTTGCGGCAGCTTCGAGTTGAAGCCAGGTCGTGGTGAGGATCCTCTCCAGACAATCTTCTTCCGTTCTGTAAATGAGGATGGTTCACGCGTAGAAGGTAAGTGCCAGCTCACAGTTGAGGTTGCACAGGATCTTACTCCAGAGATGAAGATTCTCTGCTCTAATGCAGGTTCTAAGAAGTGGTACTGGATGCCAACAGCTGTAAACGGCGGTGCTGTTTGGGGTAACGGTGGCTATCAGGCTGGTGCACAGGACGGTTCTGAAAACATCAACGGCGCTTGGTGGGGCTGTGGTGTTGAGGACGGCGAGTGCGGCGACAAGTTCAGCGGTCAGCTTGCTCACTCTGCAGCAGGTGGTATCACAGGCGAGGAGTACTCTACATCTTACATGCAGTTCAACGAGGACGGTACAATTGGTAAGTTCGATAAGGATGGCAATGAAATCTCTACTGGCTCATTCAAGCTCGAAGGCTGGAATGGCGGTGAAGTTATCGACGGCCTTGGCAATGTTGCTTACCTCAACACTTCTGCTGGCGCAATCCTTTGGCCATACGCTATCAACACTGGTGGCTTCAAGCCAGAGCGCTACGAGGTTGCCTACCTCTCACTCGATCGCATGGTTCTCATCTATGCTGCTGAAGGCACAGGTGGTTGGAGCGAGTGCACATGGTGGTCATTCGCAAGCAATGACGACCCAGAAGGCTTCCTCACAAACAATGACAATGCTAAGTGGTACTGGTCACCAACTACTGTAAACGGCGGTGCTGTTTGGGGTAACGGTGGTTATCAGGCAGGTGCTCAGGATGCTTCAGGCAACATCAACGGTGCTTGGTGGGGCTGTGGTCCTGAGGATGGCGAGTGCGGTGACAAGTTCAGCGGTCAGCTCGCTCACTCTGCTGCTGGTGCAATCACAGGCGAAGAGTACTCTACATCTTACATGCAGTTCAATGCTGATGGCACTACTGCTAAGTATGATAAGGATGGCAAGGAGCTCGGTACTGGTTCGTTCTCATTCCAGATGGGCGCTACTCCTGCAGGCGTTGGCAAGCTCAACACTTCTGCTGGTGCAATCCTTTGGCCATACGCTATCAACACTGGCGGCTTGCAGCCAACAGCATTTGAGATCGGCTACCTCTCTAACAAGAAGCTCGTTCTCATCTATGCTGCTGACGGCACAGGTGGCTGGAGCGAGTGTACTTGGTGGTCATTCGAGAAGAAGTAATTTTTTCTTAAGTATATGGAAGGTGCGGGTCATTGACTCGCACCTTTTTTTTGTTTTTATAGTTATGTATATGCACTTATTTATCAAAAGATTTGCTATACAGGTATTAGTAATCAAAAAATCAGAATTAGGCTTTGCTGTCTCAAAGAAATTTCATAACTTTGTATGTGAATTAATCGTATAAAAATGAAAAGTATTTCAGTTATATTCTTTATAGCAGCAGTTTTTGCATTTTCGTCTTGTGAAAGTCAGGATGATAAGTTCGTGATTCAGGGAACAACAACACAAAGCCGCCTTAATGGCGAACGCGTGTTCCTTGTTCCTTTCGGCGGCAAGGAAATAGAAGACAGCATCGGAGTGGATTCTGTTGTTGTGAAAGACAACAAGTTTGAGTTCACAGGTCATGGTGAATACATGGCTCGCATCACGATGGACAAGAAAGTACGCTATGGCACGCAAGACCTATTGGTTGTCACTGAGAGTGGCGGCGTTGTGGAGGTTGTTATTGACTCTGTGTCTCACGGTGGAGGAACGCCTCAGAACGAAGCACTTGAACAGTGGAAGAATATTAAGATAATGCATGATCAGATAGCAGGTCCGCAAGTCGTTCGCCTCGTCAATATGCGAAGAGAAGGCGATAGCATCAATGCAGAGCCATTGGCAGATTCGCTAAAGGTTTTCAATGAGCAGTTCAAGTCTCAGGTCCTGAGCATTATCAAAGTGCTGGGCAAGGGCACAGTGTATGATTTTCTGTATGAACGCTACGGTAAGTGATAGTCACCTTTATCTTCTTTGAAAGGGGATTATAATATGAAAAGAGTCCTTTCCAATAAGCTAAGCCTCGTCACTCTGCTGAGGGGGGTAATTGCAGGTTTGGTATTAATATCTGTTACTCTCTTCTGGTGGATTATGCATCCCGAGATGCTTAACTATCAAGAGCAGTATCAGATGTTCCAGACAACAGGTTCCTACCTCCTTTCGCATTTGTGTGTGACAGGAGGAATTTCTGTTTACATTGCTGAATTTCTGACTCAGTTCAATTTATATCCTTTCGTAGGCTCTTTGTTTATAGCATTGCAGATGCTTGCAGTCATGCTTTCTGTTGATAGGCTGATAAGAATGCAGGGCAGCAGCAATGTAATGAAGTGCATCGCCGTTTTGACAGGTGCAGCATCAGTAGTTTTGCTTTGCTGGATGATGGGCGATGAAAATTTGCTGCCTTCATTTCTTGTAGCGGTTGTGCTTGTGCTTGCTGGCATTAATCTTATATTCTTGCCAAGAAGAACCGTGTCACGTATAGTTGCGGCAGTGCTTATGCTCCCTGCGCTATTTTGGACATGTGCTGATCGCCATTATCGCATACCACATCAGTTTCTCGCAGCTCCAGGATTTGATCAGGAAAAGACAGAGGTGTTAGAATACGACATGCTTGTGAGGCAATGTGAATGGTCCATGATAATAAAAAAGGCAGAGAAGCATAATCCTTCGCATCCGCTTGCAATCCAGGCTTTAAATCTGGCTTTAGCAAAGCAGCAGTGGCTGGGCGACCGAATGTTTGAGTTCAAGCAGATAGGTGTGGAAGGGCTGATGTACCCGTGGCGAAACAATAGTGTTGAAGACATCATCTCTGCAGAAGTGGCATGGCATGTCGGGTTTGTCAATTCGGCATATCGACTGAGCTTTGACTCGCAAGAGGCAATACCAGACAAACGCAGAAGTGCTCGCCTGACAAAAAGGATGGTGGAATGCTGCATTGTGAATGGCGACTATAGTATCGCACGGAAATACATTAACCATCTGAAACTCACACTGATGTATAGCAAGTGGGCAGAGAGGGCAGAAAAAGTGCTTGGAGATGACGACAAGGTGGCAAAGCATCCTGTGTGGGGCGAGAAGCGCGCTCTTCGTCCAAAGCAAGAGTATTTCTTCTACTATCCCGAGCTGCCAAAGCTCTTTGCGCTGATTGCTACAGAAAGCAATGGCAAGAATCAGATAGCATGGGATTACTTCAATGCTGCAGCTTTACTAAAAGGCGATCTTGAAACGTTCATTGGAATGAGTCATTACAGTCAGGAGATGTTTGGCAAAGCAATTCTTCCTCGTCATCAGCAAGAAGCCTGGGCCTTCTATTGGACATCGGTTCATCCTTCTTTTGAAGGCATTCCTGTGGCTGTAGCAAATGACGTACAGCAACGAATAAGCTCTTTTGCCAGCAAGTTCATGCAGACCAATGGGAAGTTTACTGGTTTTGAGAAAGATTACAGCGACACATACTGGCTCTATTTCCTGAAGAAACAGCAAACGGCTGCTCAGCCGCAGGAAATAGATGGCGTGACCTCAGCTACACAATAGTTTGAATTAAGAATAATGAATAGAATAAAGAACATAGAAAAGATATACGTTCAAGCATCTATCTGCATAGCAGTCATTTTGCTATGCATGCTGGAAGCTTGCTCTCCCTCGCCAAGCAACGTGACGATGGTAGAATCTCTTCCTGAGATTTATCCCGACTACGTCGATGTCACAGTGCCTGTCGAAATCGCTCCTATGAATTTCTGCATGTCGGATGATGCCATCGAAGCTGTTGATGTTGTTGCGAGAGGCAGCAAGTCTGGCGAAATGCATAATAGCCGTGGACTTTTCTCGCCCAACGAAGTGGCTCAGTTTGATATCGATCAGTGGCATTCCTTGCTGAAGGAAAATGTTGGTGGATATATCTCATTTGTTGTTACTGCTTTGAAGGAAGGCAAATGGATGGAGTACAAGCCTTTCCGCATGTATGTTAGCACCTACCCGCTGGCAGAGTATGGCATTGTGTATCGCCGCATTGCTCCCGGATTCGAGACATTCTCAAACATAGGCATGTATCAGCGTGACTTGAGCACGTTCAAAGAAGAAACACTCTTCGATGTGAAGGATGTGGATGGCCAGTGCATGAACTGTCACTACGCCAATCGTTGCGATGCCAGTCAGTTTCTTGTTCATGTGAGAGGCAAGCATGGCGCTACTATGGTCAGGAAAGGCGGTGTGGATAAGTATATCAACACCAAGACTGATCAGACTCTTGGCAGCTGTGGATATGGATACTGGCACCCCGAAGGCAAATACTGCGTTTTCTCTCTCAACATCCCATTGCAGAATTTCTATGAAAACGAGCACAAGATAATTGAGCCTTGGGATGGAGGCTCAGATATTGTAGTTCTTAATATGGAAACCAACGAGTTGCTGCGCTCTCCATTGCTCGAAGGCGATGATTTCCAGACAACTCCGACATTCTCTCCTGACGGAAAGACGATTTACTTCTCTGTGGCTCCAGCTTGCAACATGCCTAATGAATACGAGAAGGTGAAATACAGTCTGTGTTCAATCTCATTTGATGCATCCACAGGAAAAATCGGTGAGAAGGTGGATACTATCATAAGTGGAGGTCAGCTCAATAAGAGCATATCCATTGCACGCCCTTCGTATGATGGCAGATACATCATGTACTGCCTGATGGATCATGGCACGACACCTCTTTATCATGAAGACAGCGATCTCTGGCTGCTGAATCTGGCTACAGGTGAAACGCGTCCGATACATGAGGTGAACAGCTCAGGCGCTGACGCCTATCATAATTGGAATGAGAACTCTCATTGGTTCGTATTTGGAAGCAAGAGGGAAGACCGTCATTACTCATTGCCTTATTTTGCTTGCATCGGCGACGATGGCAAGGCAACAAAACCATTTCTTTTGCCTCAAGAGAATCCAAAGCAATACTATCTTGATAATCTTCATTCGTTCAATGCCCCAGACTTCACTCGCGACAGAGTTGTTATTGACCGCAGCGAGTTTGGCAAAAAGATAATGAGTGATGATAGAATACAAGTCACAGTGAAATAATACATTATGCATAAATTCATCAAATACATATTCTCCGTTCTCCTTTTCATCGCAGTGATGCTATGGTGGACAGGCAGCTATTTAGGCACAATATCCTATCATGAGCAGTTGCAAATGTTCCTTTGCAATGTGGACTATTTCTGCGAGCGAATGTCACTGCCTGGAGGCATGGCAGATTACGTCTCAGAGTTCCTCGTTAGCTTTTTCTACTATGCTCCGATAGGTGCAGGCATCATTGCGGCGATAGTCTGTCTCATACACCTGCTGTCATGGATGTTGATACGCCGTCACAGCAACTCGTCTATTGGATTTGCACTCAGTTTCGTGCCTGCAATGCTTGTTTGGGCAGTGCTTGGCAATCCTGACATACTGATGTCGTTGCCAGTAGCAATGGTTGGCGTTCTCTCATTGTGCTGTGTTGCAAAGCCAAAAATATGGCAGATGGCAATTCTTTTGCCAGTGGCATACTGGCTATTTGGCACGATGTTCTATGGCATGATGTTGTATTTTGCCATCTATGCCATCATCGAAAAACGCTGGATCGCATGCGCTTTTGCTGTGACGCTCACCGTGCTGATAGTGACAGCAAGCAACGCAATGCTCAACTATCCCTTATACCGCGTACTGGTAGGTCTGAACTACTATCGTTTCCCTACCACATTGCCTTATATCATGGTGGTGCCAATGCTCTTTGCCTCAGTGCTTCCATTTGTGGGAAAGGCAGTTGGTTCCCTTGTCCCTGCATTGGGTGGCAAGAGCTATAAACTATTGATTCCAGCTCTTTTAGCATGCGTGGTGCCTTGCTATTTCATTACACGTTCCATGTATGTTGCTGAGGTTCACAATGTGCTTGAATATGATTATCTTGTGCGCACAACACAGTGGGATAAGATTATCACTAAGGCAGATAAGAAATCTCCCGACACTCCCAACACCGTCGTGTGCCTGAATCTTGCATTGCAGCAAGCCAACAAGCTGCCATACACTCAGTTCAACTATTTCCAAAATGGTTCAGAAGGTTTGTTGCAGGGATGTGAGCGTGATTTCGTGTCGCCAGTGCCTACGGCAGAAGCTCTGCTGCGTTTAGGTATGGTGAACGCTGCGCAGCAGTACTTCTTCGAGGCTCAGGAAGCTATTCCAAACTTTAGAAAGAGCGGCAGACTGACACGTCGCTTGGCAGAAACAAATCTTATCAATGGTCAGTACGATGTGGCAAGAAAATACCTTAAGCTTCTAAAACAGACTATATGCTATGCTGATTGGGCTGTTAGCACAGAGGCTCTTCTTGGCAATGAAAAAGCAATTAATGAGCATCCGTTCTATGGCGAGGCTCGCAAGAATCAATATACTGACGATTTCCTGTTCTCGGACAGTGAAATGGATATGATGCTCGGTTTGCTCCTTGTGAAGAACCCTCAAAACCGAATGGCGTATGAATACCTCATGTCATATATTATTCTCAATCGTAATCTGGAACACTTCTATGAGTATTTCCAGTTAGGCAATAATCTTGGCTATAAGGAACCTCCTGCCATCTATCAAGACGTGCATACTCTGATCAGTGCAGAGATGGCTGGCAAGAATCTTCCTGTAGCTACAAATAACACATGGAAATATCTAATAAACGGACAATGAATTGTATGCGACATATTTGTTTTTTCTTGATCATGGTGTTGGGTATATTTGCAATAAGCTGCACCCCTACACCTCGTGATGTTCAGAAGGTTGACTCCTTGCCTGCAATATTCCCCGACTACGTGGGAGTGACTGTTCCTGCGGATATAGCGCCTCTTAATTTTAACGTGTTAGGTGATGATGTTGAATCTGTTTATGTCAGCGTGAAAGGCGATGATGGATCCGATATCACAGCATCCAGCAGAGGCAATCTGGCAGATTTTGACATCAGCGAGTGGCATAGCTTGCTTGAAGCTAACAAGGGCAAGGCAATCCATGTGACAGTGAGCGCAGCAATAGCAGGACAATGGAAAGAGTACAAAGCCTTCTCTATATTCGTCAGCAAGAATGCTCTTGACGAATACGGATTAACCTATCGCCGTATTGCTCCAGGATATGAGGTGTACAGCAAGATGGGCATATATCAGCGATGTCTGCAGAACTTTACGGAAGATCCTATAATAGAGAACACAATTGCTCCTGGCGCATGCATAAACTGCCATTCTTCAAATGCCACAAATCCCAGTCAGTTCACCTTCCATGTTCGTGGTTTGAATGGGGCCACAGTAGTGAAGGATGAAAATGTTCTGGATGTACTGAAGGCAAGAAGCGACTCTCTTGGAGGCTCGATGGTATATCCATACTGGCATCCATCTGGCAAGTATTGTGCTTATTCAACCAATATCACTCATCAGGCATTTCATTCTGTGGCAAACGAGCGAATCGAAGTCTATGACGATGCTTCTGACGTGTTTGTGTATAATCCAAAGACTCGTGAGATAATCAAGGACACTTTGCTATTCACTCCCGACCACTTCGAGACCTATCCAGCCTTTTCCCCAGACGGCAAGACGCTTTACTTCGTGTCTTCATTGAAGAAAGAGATTCCTTCCGAGTATAAGGAAATACGCTATGACCTCTGTTCCATTGCCTTTGATGCAGAAACAGGAAAATATGGCGATACGGTTGACACACTCTATGCAGCTTCAAAGCAAGGCAAGAGTCTTGTGATGCCACGCCCATCTTATGATGGTCGCTACCTCATGTTCACTATTGCAGATTATGGCTGTTTCCCTATATGGCATAAGGAGGCAGACTTGTGGTTGATGGATTTGCGAACAGGCAAGTCACGCCCTATGGATGAGGTGAACTCTGACGACACAGAGTCCTTCCACAATTGGTCGAGCAACAGCCATTGGTTCGTGTTCTCCTCACGTCGTGGCGATGGCCTCTACACTCGTTTGTATCTGTCTTCAATAGATGCTCATGGCAAAGCAACCAAGCCATTCCTTCTTCCTCAGCAGAATCCGTTGAAGTACTACGAAGAGACCTTGTTCTCATTCAACGTCCCTGACTTCACCAAGCAGAAGGTTGAGCTTGATACTCGCGTTCTTGCCAGCAAGATTCGCAGCGATGAGCGTGAAGCTGTCAAGTGATAGGTGAGAATATTCTCCACAGTAAGATTGGAAATATTAAAATTAATGAAATTCTGTAGGAGTCGTCTCTAATACTCTCTTTACGTCCTTGGCTGTGAATGGCAACTTGCCTGTTCCCTGTTCTGGCGCATTGAATGACTTCAAGCAATTGTCATAGAATGTAGGGCGCGCTTGGGGCAGAACGAAAGGTTTTGAGCACTTGCCTTCTTTATTTATATATGTGTAGTATGGCTTGCCATAAAGACCATCATCACGCTTTGAGGCAAAAACCAGCCAGCGACTATTTGACGACCATGAGTGATATGAGTCGGAGCCAACGTTTGGAGTACGGCTTTCGAGCGACATAGGGTGATGCTCCATAGTCGCCATGTCCATGATTTCAAGTCGAGCCTCGCGATGCCAGATAGGGAAAGTGCCGTAGTCTGCTGTCGTGAACACAAGGAATCTTCCATCGGGCGAGAATCGTGGATGGCACATGCTCTTGCCCTCGGTGCGGGCATTGTAGATAGTATCTACCGACGTGCCAAGAGTGCCAGTGCTCTCGTCGAACGCAATGCGGCATAGGCTATACTTCTGATGACGCAGAGCACCAATCGAATAGAGAGAGTGGGCTGTGCAGTAGTAGATGTATTTGCCATCGGGCGAGAATGTAGGGAAAGTCTCTACCTCTGCGCTATCTGCAAGCAGTTCGCTGCGAATGAAAGTGTGGGTTTCCAGATCTGCCACATACACATCGCTTTTTGTGTCAAACACTTCCAGTCGGTTGCTGCCCTGGGAATGGAAGGCAGGGATGATCTTGTTGGTTGAAAAGACGATGTGCTTCTTGCCAGGGGCGAAACCGAAATACACACTACTTGAGATCATGTCATCAGTCTTCAGTTCCAGCTTTGTCAGCTTGCCGCCTTCGTTGAGGATGGCTCCGCCGCCTTCGCCACGAAGGTAGAACATTGTCTTGTTGGGATTCTGACCAGCATAGTTGTGGCAGTTCATGCATTTGTTGCCTACGAGCTTGTAGTCGGAGAAATCTGTTGTCTCAAAGTTCTCCACGCATCGCTCTTGCAGAACGAGATTGTTGTACACCTCGTATGCAGGCTCAATGAGACGATAGGTGAGATATGGGTCAACCTTGTCGGCTACAACATTCCACGAGAAGGCTTTGTATTCATTCCATCCATCATCAAGCTTAGCCATCACTCTGATATTTATTGATTTGCCTACGTTTGTGGCAAGCAAATCATGCCAATAGTCTTCGTCAAGCACAACCTCATTTCCGCTGCTAAGATATAGCTGCTCATCGTTTGCCATGACGCACACAGCCTCGGCATCGCAACGGAGAAGGAAATTCAGCGGAGCGATATTCACTGGTATTGTCACGTTGGCATAGTCGGGATACATAGGCACATCTTCGTTCACCACTCTCACATTGCTTGGCGACGGAGTGCAGGCTGCCAGCACAAGTGCCATAATATAAACTAAGAACTTATTCTTCATCTTCTTTCGTGCTATTATATATGGAAGTGAAAATGCTGCGCTTGCTTGGACCATATTTTTCATAGTCGCGAACAAACACATCCTTCTGATGAGTGAGCATGTCGCTGCACAGCAGATAGTCGAGTGCAACGGTGTTGTCAGGATTGCTTTCCAGCAATTGCGTGAGGATTGTGTAGCAGTCATCGCCCAGACGTATGTTGTCTGATGTGTTGCACAGGCTCCTTTTGTGCTCTATCTCGTCCTGTATGCTCTTGGGCATCTTACCTGGCGTATGGCTCTCGGCCCAGCTTCTATACACCAGGCTCTTCTTCAGTATGCGCAGATACTTCATCGCTGCTGGCACATCTCCGTTGATGAGGTTCGCCTCGGCGAGTCGCTTGATCATTCGTCCTGAGCGATTCTGCACGGTGAACGTGTTGGCAAGAAGAGCAGCACGCTCCGTGTATGTCATGTCGCCAATGAGATAATACAGGTCATGTATCATTCTTATGGTGAAGCGTGTGGACTCAGGGCCAATGTTGATGAACGTGCCTAAGTTTGGCGATTTCATGGATGGAAGCATATCTGCCAGCATGCCTTGCTGTTCCAGAGCCATGCAATAGAAGAAACTCATCTCGTCCGTCATCTCATCTCCTTTCTCCATGCCCATCTCAACCACCTTGCGGTAGTTGCCAAAGTAGTATTCGTTGTCGAAGGCAAGCACCTCCTCCTTGACTGTCTCAGGGGCAGTCCATCTGATGGACAGCGGATATTCATGTGCTTTGTCGATGGTCAAGCCGTAGATGCCAAAGCACCAGTATGCTGCTGTGACGCATAGGGCAGCGATGGCGCACACTGCTATCTTCGAACGCTGTTTGATGCTTTGCAGCAAGATGATGGCAAGCCCAGCTACAAGCGCCCATCCGAGCACAGCAATAGTGCTTGAAAGCCTGTAGTGGTAATTGAATCTGTGCGTTGCCTCTATGGTGATGATTATTATGGATATGATTGTGGCACCCCACCTGCTGATGGATGTGAGCTTGTTTGTCAATAGCTTGATAGCGCCTTCAATGCAGAGTTTGGCAAGCATACCCGTTGTCAAGAGAACGAGGGTGAATATTGCTGCTCCTGCATATATGTAGTAATAAAACTGTGACAGGAAATCACCCACGAGGCGAGCTAGCCAGCCCGTCTCGCCAAAGTAACTGCGCACATGCTCCCAGTCCATGAGGAACAATCCTTCCTGTTCCTCAAAGAAGAAGTGGTACTGATATTTCGTCTGGAAAAATACCCAGCATACAATGCCCCACACCATCATCAGAGCCATTTGGCACATCCTTTCTGCTTGTCGCTTGTCTCTGATGAATCCGTTCGTTTGTCCTTTCATTGTTGACATATTATTGATAATTTCCGCAAAGTTACTGATAATATCTTGCAAATAGCGGCAATTTCCGTGTTAATGTATGTTAGTCCTCCATTTTTTGTCAAAAATTGTCATAATTGTCGCTATAACCATTCAGATGAGATTATTTCACTGCTCCTAATCTTGTACAAGTCAATACTTTTCAGTACATTTGCAAGTAGAAAAGAAAAAGAAAATCGTTCAATGGATTCAATAGCTATGCTCCGCATATTCCTCATCGGTTTCATTGCCGCATTCACAGGAATAGCGTCACTGTACTATCTTGGTCGAACACTGAAAGCTAAGTCAGAGAAACCTCGTCGGGTATTTGGACTTATCTCAGTTGCCATGTGCCTCATGTTCACTGAATTCATGCTGGAGTTTGCTGGCAATTTCTATCTCTCGTTCCAAGGCATGGATGATGAGTACGAGCGGAGGCTCTTCAACATTTTGCTCACGATGCTCGATCCGATAGTGATACCTCCATTCAGCATAGCTGTGCTCTTGCTTGTGACAACCATCAAGAAGCCGATGATAACATCCTTGATTCTGCAGATTCCTATCGTAGTTGGCGTTTTCTTCTATTTCATCTTGCAGAACGAGAACATAGTGCATATAATGTATGCATACCTAATCCTATACCTCGCCATTTGGCTGCCATTGCTGCATGTATATGTGTTCCGCTACCAGCGCACTTTGCCCGAGACTTACTCCAACTTCAACCATCGTGATGTGAAGTGGGTGCTTGGCATCACCTACGGACTCTTTTTCCAGTTTGTGGTGTGGAGCGTGCTTGAATACTATTTCCAGAATGCATACAACGAGTGCATGTACTATGTGTTCAGCATCATGATGTGGTCGCTGTTCATTGTATGCATCGATCGCCACAATTTCGACACCGTAGCTATGGACGATGTTATCAGGACTAATTTAGTATCGATTGTGAACAGCAATGCAGAGCCAGAGAGTGCAGAGCATAGCAAGAAGCAAGACAGTTTCGTGGGTCTTGACAACAAGATATACAATTTCTGCGTTGTGCAGAAGAATTATCTCAATCCTGAGCTCAACGTGGCTGACGTAGCCCAAGCCATCGGCACCAACCGCACATATATTTCGCAATGGTTCCGCCAGCATGGTGAGAACTTCAGCAGCTACATCAACAATCTCCGACTCCAGCATGCAGTGGACTTGCTTGAGCACAGCGACGAAAGCATCACCTCCATCTGGATGAACTCAGGTTTCGGCACAGCACACTCTTTCCGCATTGTGTTCAAGGCAAAGTATGGCTGCTCTCCTTCGGAATATCGACGCGGTTCTTAGTATCCATTCTCTTTATTTCCCGAACAAAGAGCGATAAAGCTGAAAGAAAAAGAACCCATTAAGCTTTCTATGAAAAAAAATCGAGCTGTGCGGTTGAAAAACACACATGACTACAACCTATTTAACGTGAGTTCGATGAATTGTTTTCATGCCTTCGGCCAATTAGAAAAACCAAAAAAAACAAAAGAAAACAAAAGGAAAACCATAATGTTTTTTCTTGTTTTTGTTCTGTTTGGCTACGCCGAGCTAAAGGTTCTCA
>JAZRYI010000030.1:0-12058 GCA_045600665.1 Bacteroidaceae bacterium | reverse complement strand
ATTGACGAATATCTCACCATTGTCGTTCAAGTTTACTCCTGGCAACTGACGCACGAGGTCATCAAGCATGGAACCATCTGGAAGTTGGAAAGCATCGGCATTATATACAAGTGTGTCGCCCTTGTAGAACATCTTCACTTTCGTCGCAGCGACTGTCACTTCTTTAAGATTGATGTTTCGCGATTTGCGCATTTCCAAGTTGCCTGCGTTGAATGTAACACCCTTCATCATATTAGCTTTGAATGTCAGCCATGCATCATCATAACCTTCGAGCGAAGCACGGAGGTGATACTTCTTGCCACATTCCACAGGGATGTAGAACATAGTCCTTTCAATCTCTCCCGAACCATTCTTAAGTTCAATAGCGTCGATTGATTCTTTGATGACGGTACTATCCTCAGCCATCAAAGTCATTTTTACACCAGGTAATGCTATCTTCAAGAATCCATCGCGGATGGTACCGGAAGCCGTGTTGGTGTCTTGTGCATTGACTATCATTGCCGAAAACAGAAGAACGAGAATTGATGAAACGATTCTTTTCATAAATATAACTTATTTACTATATAAACTTATGAAATGTATTAAAATTAATACTTTTTCTTGGTTTTGCTTTGCAATTAGTATTAAAACTCGTATCTTTGCACCATTCAAATCTCAAACCTCGTATGAAGTATGAAAGAAATTGATGCTATTATCGAACAGGCTTCTGATGGTAACTACAGCATTTACCATGATGCAGATGCTCTTCCTTATCTTATTACAGGTACAGGCAAAACGGTTGAACTTGCAAAAGCTGATTTTCTTCAGGGGTATGAAGACATGAAACAGTATTGCCTTGAACATGATGGAGAGTTTGAGGAAGTCACATGGCGTTGGTCATACGATACCGCAACCTTCCTTCGCGACTATGCCTTTGCTTTCTCCCTCGCAGGACTTTCACGCATAACAGGAGTCAATCAAGGAATCTTGTCACATTATGTAAATGGAACTTCTCGACCATCTGCAAAGACCATTTCAAGAATTCAGCAGGGTATTTCGTCTTTTGCCCGAAACCTCACAGATATGAAGTTTGTATAAATCTTTCTCCAGAAGAAGTGCTTGCAATTTAGCAACCTACTCTCCATACCAGCGTGCATACTCTCACTCTGCACGCTGTTTTTGTTTATTTCACGTGAGTTCGACCAATTGTATTTTGTGCCCTTCTGGCCAATTGAAAAAACAAAAAAGAAACAATAAAAACATAAAAAAACAGTTCAATTATTGTTTTTTCTTGTTTTTGTTCTGTTTCTAAAAGGTTTTTCTTAACATGGCGCTTGCGCAAAATAACGGACAATCAATTCGTCGAACTCACGTTATTTCAGTTCAAGCGGTTGATAATGAGTTCTTCTTTTTACAAACCTGGGCACGGAGATTCCATTGACAAAGTAGGTGCAGTCGGCAATATCAATGGTATTACCATGTATACGCTTGTAGTCTTCGGCTGTTCCATAGAATTCAACGCCTGTATGGATATTTTCCGTCCTTGTCATATAGTATAGCGGATCCTCCATGTAGCGCCTGTCGAGGAAAAGCTTGTTGCGCATCTGTAAGAGTTTGTCGCGTTTGGTCTTGATAATATCAGCTATAGGAGGATTGGTGATGGCAATGCTCTGCTGCGTGAGTTCAAACATCTCGAAGCAGAAGATGCTGTCGGCATCCTCTGCCTTGACGATGAGTCCTGGCAGTCCGCTGAGCTTCCAAGGTCCTGCTGTTGTAGGGATATCTTCTGTGTAATAGGCATACCATGTGCGACCTCCGTATGTTGTCTGAGCTTTGTGGCATAGATAGTCGTTGATGGTCAGCGTATCATCAAGCAATGTCCATTTCAAGTCACCCGACTCCTCATAGGCATAGTGATAAGGTGGTACATCCTCCTGCACATCCATCTTCTTGTCGGCAAGCGACACAAAGATTGTTGGCACATGCGCCATGCCCTCACGCTGGTACTCGTCGTAATACTCCCTCATGTCAATATCCAGCACCTTATACTTATGGGTGTAGTAACCCATAGTCTTGCTCACTTTGCTGCCAACAAGCAGCACGGTGTGCAGAGAGTCTGTCACGGCATTGCCCTCCTTGTCCGTTGTGCGTACTTTGTAGTCATAGCCTACGGTGAATACTGTACAGTCGATGCTGTCCTTTGTCTGTGCCCATCCGCATAGTGCGCAGAGCATCAAGAATAATGATAATGTTGTTCGTCTCATATTGTTCATTTCAGTTCAAGCGGTTGATATTGATGTGCCTTATCCTGCACCTCCAATCCTCTTCTGAAGCTATACTTGTCACCATCGAATTTTGTGATAACTTGGAGGTCAGATTCATAGTGTACACTTGGCCATTCCGTATAATACTCAGGGTATGTCAGGTATCTGCTGTCTCCAAATATCTCACTCATCATTTCCTGGCACTCTTCTCTTGTCGCCTTCACGTATGTTTTTGTATTCATGGCCAATTCTCCCTCTATTGTATTGCCTTTTCTCTTTTTGGGGTCATACACGAACTTATGGAAAGGATAACCTGAAGAACGCGTGATTGGGATGGTCTCCTCATCGATGCTAACGAGCCGGAAGGTATGGACCCCTTTCTCGTCGGTAGCGTATGTTATCAAGCCTGGCAAGCCATGCAGTTTCCAAGGACCAGCTGTAGTGGGGATGTCTGTAGCATAGCTTACACTCCATTTCTTACCACGGAACTCGCCTATGGCTTTCCTGCACTGATAGCCACATATTGTCTTTTTCCCTTTAGCCTTCTTCCATATAGGTTTTTCGATGTCTTCTGTCACCTCGTACTGATTCGGCACAACCGTCTCAATGGAGGTGAGCATGCCCTCAGGGTAGCCCACTGTGGTGGTGGCGATGTGCATCAATGTCTCGCTGTGCATAAAAGGCATGCAAGTTTGAGTGTCAGCGCTGTCGCTCTTTTCAAACTGATAGCGTCCAAATGCCCATGTCTTCCAGACATCTTCGCCCACTTGCAGAGCAAGTTGAATGGAGTCTGTTACTGGCTTTCCCTCTGCATCCGATGTGCGGATAGTGTACAGATAGACGGCTGTTAACTTCGACTGGCACAAAGTGTCCAATAGTTCATTGCAACGAAGTAGCTGTTGCGCCGACATCATGTTGGCAACAAACGCAAGGATAATTGTTAATGTTGTTCTCATATTTGCAGTTATTTCAGTTCAAGAGGTTGATAAATAGTCCTTGTTTTCGCATACCTTGGAACGGAGATGCCGTTGACCTTATAGGTCACATCATCCATGTGGACAACGCCGCCGTATTTTCGTTTGTAATCTTCGATTGTTCCATAGATTTCATAAGCACCATTCATAAGCTCTTCTTTTGTCAGATAGTAGGTTGGATCCTCCATGTAACGCTTGTCGAGGAAGAGCTTGTTGCGCATCTGTACGAACTTGTCGCGCTTGGTCTTGGTGATATCAGCTATAGGAGGATTGGTGATGGCAATGCTCTGCTGAGTGAGTTCAAACATCTCGAAGCAGAAGATGTTGTCGGCATCCTCTGCCTTGACAATGAGTCCTGGCAGTCCACTGAGCTTCCAAGGTCCCGCTGTTGTAGGGATGTCCTCGGTGTAATATGCATACCATGTGCGACCTCCGTATGTTGTCTGAGCTTTGTGGCAAAGGTAGTCGTTGATGGTCAGCGTATCATCGAGCAATGTCCATTTTAAGTCACCTGACTCTTCGTAGGCATAGTGATAAGGTGGTACATCCTCCTGCACATCCATCTTCTTGTCGGCAAGCGACACAAAGATTGTTGGCACATGCGCCATGCCTTCACGCTGGTACTCGTCGTAATACTCCCTCATGTCAATATCCAGCACCTTGTACTTGTGGGTGTAGTAGCCCATTGTCTTAGTCACTTTGCTGCCAACAAGCAGTACGGTGTGGAGAGAGTCAGTCACGACATTGCCCTCCTTGTCCGTTGTGTGTACTTTGTAGTCATAGCCCACGGTAAATACTGTGCAGTCGATGCTGTCCTTTGTCTGTGCCCATCCGCAAATTGCGATGAGCATCACGAGAATAGATAAAGTAGTTCTTTTCATATCGGTGTTGTTTAGAGTTTCTTAAGTTGATGTTAGTCCTTCTGTAGTATATACTTCAAAAAACGAAAATTGTTAAGTGCCATTCCTACTTTTCTCTCGTTCCTGCGAGATTACTATTGTCACATCATGCCACTCACTCGTCATCGCTAAAGTGGTGTGGACAACACTACTTTCGAGGTTGTTACAGCAAATCATAACCTTCTCTTACTTCTTGCCCCAATACAGTTCTTCAATATCTTTTTTCTTCGCCTCTGCCTCTGCAACATGCTTTCCGTTAGGGTAAAGCGTCAGATACCTTTCGTACGACGGCAACAGGTCGAGCTGCATGGCTTCGTGCCAAGCTTTGTCGTCAGTGCTCCACTTATGCGCTTGCGTCTCCCATTTCAGAGAATCGAGGCGCACCTGGGCATCACGCTGCAGATCAACTGGCACTTTCACTATGAAGTCGCTCCATGCATCGATGGTGTTGAGTCGAACGGCTTCAGCATACAGCGAGTCGCACTCTGGCACGACTATAGCAAATGCAGAGTCGGCAAACTCTGAGTCAGGGTGTTTCAGCGCATAATCGTAGAGCGTGTAGAGCGTGCCTTTATCTCTATAAATATGATATAAGTGATACAAGGCTTCGTAGCGGCACACCCTGCACTTTGCGTATGACGCTACGCTCTCCAACTGCGATGGACTCATGCGAGCAATATCATCATTGTGGCATTCATGTCCTTTCTTGTCACATGATGTGCAGGAAGTGAAGATGTATGCCGAGACAAGTAGTATAAGAATTGCTGTGATTTTGGCACTCATTGCAATTTTCTTTTTCGTTATAGTTACCGTTTTCGTTATAGTCACCGTTTTCGTTCTGAATGCAAAAGTACTGCCTTTTTACCAAAACCACACCAATTCCTGCTTTGCAAAACTTTGCAACGAATTTGCAAAATTTCGCACAGCAGCTAATCGCTTGAAACACAACAACATTTCATAATCCATAATTGTGAACGAATAACAATTATGTTACAAACATAATATGACAAATGTTTCATTTCTTATAGCTCGACACTGTTTAAAACAAAAAAAAAGCGCCACAATTTGTGACGCTTATAGTGATGATTGCAGTGCATCAATTCGCAAAGAATGACTGCTTGATCTGTTCCTGAATCTTCGGTGCTGGCGGTTGATTAGCCTTGCAGCGGTAGATGATGTAGTCAATCAGTTGCTTTGGTATGTCGGTGCGGCGCACCCAGGTATCATGACGGTTGTACCATTGACCATAGAAGTGCTTGCCGTCCTTAGATAGCGACAATGAGCTTGGCTTGCGTCCCATCTCGGTATAGACTCCGTCCTTGTAGGTGTAGATGCCATACTCATGAGGAAGAACATAGTAGCTGTTGCCTTCCTTGGCAACCTCTGCACAGGCGTATTCGCCATCAGCACCATAGTATTTGATCTGTGAGTAGCCTGTACCCTTGCCACACACGATTTTGTTCTCACCTTCAAACTGCATGGATTCCATCACCCACACGCCCACGAGGGCATTCTTGGCAACTGGCTTTCCTTTTGATTGAGCAAACAAAGTGACTGTGCCGCACAGAAATGCGATGACTGCGATCGAAAAAAGTCTAAAAGATTTCATACGCTGGTTGGTTTTTAGTTTACGATTGCAAAGTTATGAATCTGTTGTATTTTTTCCAAGAAAATGACTTTGCAAAACTTTGCACAGCCGAAAATGATACAAAATTGACAGTATGTTACAAACTTAGCACAAACTCATCCCAGTCTTTAGCGCCACCTTTCTTGCCTAAGATCTTCTCGTGAAGGCGGCTGCGAGTGGTGCTGATAGTGCTCGCCTCCTTGTTGAGCACTGCTGCCATCTCCGACGGAGTGACTCTGAGCTTGATGAGCATGCACACACGGTGCTCAATGTCCGACATGTGATAAAGACTCTCAAGCGTATGCGTGAATTTTGGATAGACCTTGTTGAGCTGTCGCTCCATCTGCGACCAGTCGTCGTAAGAGAGCGTGCCAGTGGATATCAGCTTTCGCAAGCGTGCATATTCATCCGATGACAACCACTCTTCCTCAACGCTCTTCAACGCCTCAGTCACAACCTGCGGACGACTCTCGCGCTCTGTGCGGAGTCGGAGCAGCTCTGTTTCAATGCGCTTCTTGTTGAGGTAAGTACGAAGGTAAAAGAATGCTCCTATGGCAATAATAGCCATAGCTGCTGTCAAGTAATAGCCAAGCATGCTCTTCTGATCTTCCAACTCATGCTCTTTCTTTGTGAAAACGTGACGGTCAAAACTCTTGCCTTCTTCGTAGTCAAGGCCGACAATAAAGTCGCATATCTCCGCCATCTTTCTTACGTCGAAGGAATGCTCTGGTTGCCATGTATATACTATGCCATTATGCTGAATGGTGATGGTGGTGTCGTTCAGAACTCTCAGCGGACATGGGTTTCCGTCCTCAAAGTATAGATATTCACCACCACCTTTATTTATCAATGAATATTGACTTTTGCCATGTGGGAGTATAGCATCTGCTTCCTCATCAAATGCCCAATGGCATTCGTATCGTGTGGAATCGTTATCGTATATGGCAAGATAGGTGCCATTGGAGTTAGGGTAATCATAGCTCACTCCCGAATAATATGTGATCTTGCGCATCGACCATACCCGATGCCGCGACAACAGATTGCCGCTGTCCTCGCCTTTTGAGCAACCTGCGAGCATCATTGCTGCAAGCACTACAATATATAATATAGAAAAACGAATGAATGATGCCATATTCCCATGAATCAACTATTGTCTTGCAAAGGTAACCTTTTTTCCTCAAACTCCCAAATAATCAATCATTTTTAACTAAACACCCAACTACTCCTACGCCTTTTAAAACAGAAAGAGGGGCAACTCACGTTGGCCCTCCCCTAAAAAAATAAATACCGGAAATTAACTAACTTTACTTATTAACTATTATTTTCACTATATTATATTTCTAACTATTCTGTAATCATAATCTTCATCACCTTCTGTTCGCCATTAGAAAGTCGCTGACGAATAATGTTCATGCCCTTCTTAAGAGTGCCGATGCGCTGACCTGCCGCATTGAAGTACTCTTCTGCTATGACAGACTCACTGCCACTCTTGAGGCTGCGAATGCTAACTGCCTCTGTCTCACCATCCATGCTGAGGAATGCGCTCTTGATGTAGATTGCTGCACTACCGCTGGACTTGATGCCTGCAAAGCAGATATGCTTGGTGTCGATGTCAGAACCGTCCTTCTTCTTGAGGTCCTTGAGGTCAATCTTTATGTTTGTTGCAGATCCGATGCTCTTTTCGTAGCAATCAGCATTGTAGTCGTTGGTATCTCCTATCCTTAACACAGGAGTGGATGTGGATGCTCGGCGAAGCTGGATGACCAGATAGTTGTATGCCGAGATGTCTATTCCTGCATCGAAAGCCCAACCTCCCATGCCGTTCTGACCTGTGGTGAGACCTCCTGTGCGCTCGGTGTAAGAGCCGGTGAACAGGAGCGATGGATTAAAGACAGAGGCGCTGAGTGAGAATGGCGAAACAACTTTGACGAAGCAGTCTTTTGTCATTTCATTGCCATTGTTGCTGAATGCAGCAGTAATGGCATTCTCGCCTTCTGCTCTTGCGGCAAGCCTATCGTTTTCCATTACACACACTTCACCATCTACACCCCTGAACTCGCACATACTTGTAGGGAGTTTAGATGTCAAACCATCAGCAAAGCTGACTGACATGCCGAAGTCGATGTACTGACCTACCATCTTTGTGAGCGTGTCGTTGGCAACAGTGAACTCTGCCACTTCACTCTCAACTTGACTCAAGTCTGGACGAGCATAATTCTGCTTTGCCCATTCCTTATACCATGCGAAGCAAGCCACACCTGACCCTTCACCCGGATCGAGTCCGTTTTTCTCCATTGCTGTCTTGTAGGCTGGAGTAACCTTTTTCTTGTTGATGTAATCATCAATATCAATATAGCATCCTGTGCCAGACAGCGTCATTGATATATTGTCGTACTTATCGAGAAGATACTTATATGCGGCACCCCATTTGCTGGTGTTGCCCGTTGCCCATGAACCGTAGTTGCTGAGCACCCAGTCGCCATGCTCGTTGTAGTGGCCTGTACCTGCTTTCTCTGGGCTCCAGTCTATCTCAGTGATAACCACTGGGTTGGTATCCATCACAGGTACTGATGCATGAAACTCGTTGGCATACTTCTCTTTGTCTGCCTTGGTGTATGTGCGGTCATTGCCGCCGTACCATCCCACGTAGTTGTGCACTGCATATCCTAAGTTCTTGCCCACGAGCGGATATTTGCCGTAAGGACGATAATTGCCTTGCCATCCTGAGCCTACGCCCCACACTACTCCTTCATAGCCATTCTCCCTGATCTTGTCAACTACTGGCTGGAAGAAATCGCAAAGTGCGCGATCATCGCTCTTGCCTTGCGCATTGTGCACTGTGACTGGCTCATTGCCAAGCTCTATCATAATTTGACCAGAGTACTTCTTGATTGAGTCGTTCTGAGTCACGATGTCCCACACATGCTTGATGTACTCGTTGTAGTAGTCACCCACTTCCACATAGCCTGGGAACACTCCCGGTGGTCGCATGATGACATACATGCCATGATCTATAGCCTTCTTCGCAATTGGGAAGTACAGAGTCTTCAAGAAACTCTTCAAGCGAGCGTCGGAGAAATGGTAGATGTTTGCCTCTCCGCTCACCTCATTGCCATGAGGATCGTAAACCTTGCCGTTCTTCTCTGTGAATCCTGCAGCCTTCTTCGAGTTCAGGTTTGTCCAGCATGGATCGAGATGCAAACGGAAGAGGTTGCAGTATGCACCACTTGCTGTGTCGGTAAGCGCTGTGAACAACTTGTCGAAGTAAGCAATCGCGTTTCTTGCGTGGGCAGAAGTGAAATCCTGTCCCCAGCCTGGACCATCCCATCTATAATTATTAAAGTATGGGCTTGGGGTATCCATCACGCCGTGCAGCACCACATTGTTGCCATAGGGATCCACGAGGTGATTTCCTTCCACATGAAGAGGTGGCATGTTGCCCCATGTGCTTGCAGGAATCTCCTGAGCAATGGCAGCAACACATATCATCATCACACTAAAAAACGAAGCTAAGATTCTTCTCATTACGTTACGTTAATTTTCGATTTCGACTGCAAAGTTACGGCTTATAAATATAAATAGGTATCAATTTTGAAAACTTTGTTATCAAAAATGTAACATCACGGTTCCCGCATTGATACATCGCCTTTTATCCTCGTAAACAACCGTTATAAATCAGCAAGATAAGAAAAGTGTCACAAAATCGAAGTATTGTCGTACTTTACATTTCTTATAGCAAAAACTCGCCTATCCGTTTATATTTTTACCAGTTTCCTTGCCCATATTATCCTCGACGATTGACTTATTGCACTGCATTATGCATGCGCAGTTGTGCTCTAAAGTACTATCCCACACCTAAAAGCATGATGAGATATTTTCTTATTTATTTCTACCATAAGAATGGCTGCCCGACATTACGTGATGTTTATGGCATCTTCAACTGCTCAGGTCGAAACACTTCCTCTCTAACCTTCACGAAAATTGCGACTCACAATCTTTTTTAATTCTTTTTTCCTAATATTATATCTAATTCAGACACAAACTTGCATTTTTTCACCTTCCTTGAAAAAAAAACGCTAAAAACCTTTGTCAGTTTCAAAAAATGTCCTACCTTTGCACTCGCAATTCGGAAACAACGGTTTCCACACTGCAAAAGCAACTAATGTTGGCGGGGTAGCTCAGCTGGTTAGAGCGTCGGATTCATAATCCGGAGGTCGAGGGTTCGAGCCCCTCCCCCGCTACAAATAGCAAGGCAATCACAGAGCGTTTGTGATTGCTTTTTTTGTTTCAGCATGCACCTCACTAACTAACGATTATTATATAATACCTATACATATAAATATATGACAACACAGCTAACTTTGACGCAGCCGCAGACATATATGAAGTCAGCGCTGTTTATTGCGGCAAACATCGCTTTGCCACATCTGTTCCACCTCATACCAGGAGGCGGAGTAATGTTCCTCCCAATCTATTTCTTCACGCTCATCGCTGCCATGCGCTACGGATGGCAGATGGCATTACTCACAGCAGTGATGTCGCCACTGGCTGGCAATGCGCTGTTTGGCGCTCCTGCCTCGCACATGCTGGCAGACATGGTGCTGAAGGGCTGCGTGCTCAGCGCTGTAGCAAGCTTCGCTGCGGCTCGTTTCGGCAAGGCTCTTTGGGTTTGTGCAGCATCGGTAGTTGCAGCATGGACAATCGTGGCTGTGGCAGAACTGCCTTTCATGGGTGCAGCATACGCCTTCCAGGACTTCGTGACAGGCGTGCCTGGCATGATTATGATGGCCCTCGGATGCTGGATAGTGAACAAGATAATGAAGTAAACAAAAACTACATGGCATCAAAAGTATATTTCACAGACTTGCGCACCAATCCAAATGCAAATCTTCTGCAGAAACTGGAGAGGATGGTGAGGCAGGCTGGATTTGAGAAGATAGACTTCAAGGATAAGTTTGTGGCCATTAAGATTCACTTTGGTGAGTTTGGCAATGTGGCATACGTACGACCTAACTATGCCGCTGTGATCGTGAAGATGATCCAGCAACTGGGCGGCAAACCTTTCCTCACCGACAGCAACACGCTCTATAGCGGTTCGCGAAGCAATGCGGTGGACCATATCCACACTGCGATGGTGAATGGTTTCAACCCTATTGCGTGCGGATGCGACGTGATCATCGCCGACGGCTTGCGAGGCACCGACGAGCGCATAGTGGATGTGAATGGCAAGTATTGCCCAGAACCAAAAATCGGCGCTGCTATTGCAGAGGCAGACATCGTGATAAGCATCAACCATTTCAAAGGGCATGAGATGGCTGGATTCGGCGGTGCGATAAAGAACCTTGGCATGGGATCTGGTTCTGTGGCAGGAAAGAAGGACATGCACGCAACTGCACAACCTAAGATCGAAGGCGAGAAGTGCATCGGCTGCCGTATCTGCGAAAAGAACTGTGCGCACGATGCTGTGCATGTGAAGGATTTAATGCCAGGTGAGAGTTTTGATCTGCCTACTGGCCGCCCAAAGGCTATGCGCAAGGCAGTGATTGACTATGACAAGTGCGTAGGTTGCGGCCAGTGCGTAGCAATTTGCAAGAGCGAAGCTGCCGTAATGAACAGTCAAGAGAGCGGCATCATCCTCAACTACAAGATTGCAGAATACACCAAGGCAGTGCTCAAGGATAAGCCTCACTTCCACGTATCATTCATTATGAACGTTAGTCCTGAGTGCGACTGCTGGGGACACAATGATGCCGCCATCATACCAGACTTAGGAATGGCTGCAAGCTTCGATCCTGTGGCGCTTGATCAGGCGTGCGCTGAGCTTGTTAACAGCGTTCCATCACTCAACACAGACAATTTCCTGAATGAGAAGCGTGCTTGCTTGCCACACGACACAGATAAATTCCACATCATGCACCCCGACACCGACTGGCAGACTGGGTTGAGATATGCTGAAGAAATCGGCATAGGCACGATGGAGTATGAGCTGGTGAAGGTGTAACGCATTCTTGCTGCATTTCAAGAATAAGCTTTACAGCAAGATTAACTATTAAGTAAGTGAACACAATTATTTTTATAATTAAAGAACACGAATTTCCCGAATCTCACGAATTCAAAAGGATTCGTGAGATTAGTGAGATTGACTTCGTCGAGCTCTTTCGAGGTTCGTGTTCAAAATAAAACCACAGAGTTTTCGTGGGTAATCAAAGGGGCAGCCCCCTTGATTACCCATCACACTCCATATTCACGGAATGCAATCCCCCAGGGTTGCATTCCGTTTTTTTTGTTTTGTGCCACAGAAGATTTTTGTCGAGA
>JAZRYI010000029.1:0-6213 GCA_045600665.1 Bacteroidaceae bacterium | reverse complement strand
TTCTGCTGGCTGTAATACTTGGCACATATTTCTTCGTCAAGCACACGGCTCAGGCATATCATGTACCAGAAGACTCAAGCAGCATCAAACAATGTATGATGATTGACCGAATGCATTTCGGCTTCACCAACGATGAAGTAGCCTCTTTGCCAAGTGTGGATCTGGATGGATGTGTCCTTTCTGCAAATGCTTTGTCATGGGAAGAGATTGACACAACCTTGTATGTAAACTACGCTACTTTGATGAATGATGATGACACCGTTATGGCATACTCGTACAACGTAGCATTGGCAAACGTGCAATACTTCCTTGCTCTTGGCATTCATCCTGTGGCACAACACGAAGGTATGGACAAGCACGCCATGATTCCTGTTTATGTCTGTCCTCAAGATGCTGAGCGTGTGGCAAAAACATTAAAGGCAGAAGGCGGACAAAGGCAAAACAAAGTGCTCTGCGACGGTAAGAACTACGTCTGCATTGGCTATGTGCCAGTATGGGCGGACAGGATTGGTTCTCCATCCTATTACATTATTGTTCCTGAGGTGAGTTTTGCTGATGCTCGGGCTATGTTCCCAAATTACATTGAAGGCAGGACAACTTTCTACTTCATTCTTCGTCCTAAACCTCATTGCTACAACAACTTGGCTGAAGAACTCAACAATCTCCATCATAAGAAGACTCCTGCCGACTTGAGGCAATTAACAATACAGAACGTCTATGACACATGGTTCACTCAGGTGCGCTGGGCAGACATGCTGCAGCAACTCTGCTGGCTGCTCACCATCATCAGCCTCCTCTGCATCATCCTCAGCGTGTATTCATCCGTCTCGCTCGACACTCGTGGCAGAGAGAAGGAGGTGGCAATACGCAAGGTGCACGGAGCAAAGATGTGGGACATCATGCGCCTGTTCGGTCGCTACTATGTTCGTCTGCTCGTCATCTCTGCTGCCATCGCCGCACCAATAGGCATTGCTTTGGGCACCATTGCCATGAACACAATAGACGTTCATGCAAACACCCTCCTTTTGAGTTGCCAATGGATTGCAGAGAGTCTCATCATCGTCACCCTCATCACTCTCCTCACCATTTTTGAGAAGATATACAGAGTGGCGAAGACAAATCCGGCTGATGTGATAAAGAAAGATTGAAAAAGAAAGCGAGCGTGCAGGGAGAAATCTCTGCACGCTCGTTAAAGTATATTTAGTCTTACGGTTCTGCAACTTTGGTAGGGAAAGAGTCATCTTTTGCTATGTCTGTATAATTCATAGAATAATACACAGAATCTTCAGTTTCTGTACGTTCGCACAATCCTGCATTTGCAAACATGCCCTCAAAGCTTAGATCCTCATCTATGTCAGGCCAGTGCATGCCCGTGTGTGACAGATAGAAATTCTCTCTCTCTGTCTGTGAAGCACGTGCTAATCTCTTCCACATTGCAAAGGGATAGCAGGCTCTTAATCCGTCAACAGTGGACGCATGAACTGCGAGTTCATCAACCCATACTTTGTCAATCCTGTGCTTCATCTTTCTGTATTAATTACCGAAGAAATTTTTCCAACGATCAATGATAACTTCTGTGTTTTCTTCTATAACACCCTCAATGATAGATATCTCATGTTTCTTAAATCCATGATTGAACACTTGTTTTACTTCTGGGTAAACGTTGTACTTCGCCTCCTTTCCATCCTTGACGACATGGACATGAATAGACTCATGGTCATCAGAGTAAAACTTGAAGATATAACCGAAGAGTATAAATATCGTAGGCATTGTGAATTATCTTTTTGCAAAGGTAAACAAAATCTTTCAAACGCCACCATTAAAGCACAAAAAACCACTTTCTATTCTGCCTTTCCCCAAAAAGTGTATGAAAATCACACACAAAACTGTATGATTTTTTTACACTTTGCATTTTCGTGCTATTTTTCTTATACATTTATTATATATAAGGCGTAACTTTGCAACAGAAAAAATAACAAGAACAATATGTACGCATTAACTTACGCAATTCGTTTCCTTTCGCGCCAAAAGGTTTTCACGCTCATCAATGTCTTGGGCTTGGCGCTCAGTTTGGCTTGCAGCATAGTGCTTGGTCGCTACCTTTATCGCGAAATGACGGTGGATAGGCATGCTATAGAGTCTGAAACCATGTATGTCATGTTTCGCAACACCGAGGGCGGCCATCGCACCATGTCGCTCGATGTGGTTAGTGAGTGGTACGACGAGGCAGGCAAGGAATACCTCGACAAGCAGGTGTTGGAAAACTGCGATATTTGCCTTTATCCTGAGGAACTTGCTAAGATTGGCGAACAGGAGCAGACGCTGAGGATGGTGATGGTGGATAGCACCTTCACCCACTTCTTCCACTACGATGTGGATGGCGACGCCAATGCCCTGACACAATCTGATGCCTGCTGGATCTCAGCCGAATGTGCTGAGTCTCTCGGTCTTACAGCCGAGGAGGCGAAGAGCACACAAGTTGAGATTATGCACCAGACATTTCGCATTGCTGGCATATTCCACAATCCCGAAGGACAGGTGCTGCTCGACCCCGACTTCATTCTTCCTAAGCATGGCTTCTTACGGCTTGACCGCATTCCTTTCGGAGTGGTGCGAGTGCGTCCCGATTTCGATGCAGATTCTGTAAACCACAAGCTTACCACCTTTGGAGAGACCGATAATCACAGGATTCACTGGGGCGGAGCCAAATTCACAGGAAGTCAGTTTGTGAGTTGGAAGGATTACTACTTCGATGCTGATACGGGCGATGAGCAATGGGCAAAGATGCTGCGCCACCACGGCAACGCTTCGCTCTGCTGGATTCTGTCGGCTGTGCTTGTGCTCATCATCGTGGTGGGAGTGGTCAACTACATCAACCTCTACATGGTGCTGTGGCAGCGTCGCCAGCGAGAGTCGGGAGTGCGACGGGTATTCGGTCGTCAGCCTCGCCATCTCTTCCTGGAGCTGTGGAGCGAACAGATGTTGGTGACTACTGTGTCGGTAGTCATGGCTTGGATAATTGTCTCATTGAGCATGCCCTTCACGGAAGAGATGCTTGGTGATACAAGTGCTGGCACAAGCTTCGACATCCTTCTCACCGTGGGCATTCTCCTGCTCCTGCCACTGCTCGCTATGGCTTATCCTTTCGTGCAACAGCTTCGTGTCACACCGCTCAAGGCACTTCAGTACAGAGTGGGGTCGGTGCAAAGCCTCAAGGCACGCACCCTGGTGCTTGGTTTCCAATACTTCATAACGTTCTCCCTTGTGATAATGTCCGTGTGGATGCGCAGCCACCTCGACTTCCTCCTCAATTCGCCTTTAGGCTTCGATGCCGATCGCGTGCTGCTCGTCCGTCCCGCCTTCATCAATACATCTTATGGCATAGACAATGATGGCAACCCATACATCATAAGCAACCGTGAAGAGGTAGTGAACAAAATCAAAGTATATACTGAGCGGTTGAAGCAGTCGCCATTGGTGGAGAAGTTCTGCTACACCTCCGAAATGACACTGCCTCTGCACAGCTGGGAAGAGAAAATCTATTACAACGACAAGAACGAAGAGTGCCAACTGAGAGCCTTATGGGTGCCACGCACATGGTTCGATGTGTTCGGTGTGAGATTGCTTGACGGTTCTTTCCCTGAGGATGTGACCGTGGAATGGAGTGAGCACGGCTTGAATTATGAGAAGAACGGTATCATCACTGGCTACGTAGCCAACCAATCGGCACTGAAACGCTTGGGGTATAAGACTCTTGACGGTGCATACGCCCGTGCTGAAGAGCCTCTCATCTATTCCTACGGAGGCGAATATGGCAATGAGCTTTACCCAGTCACAGGCATTGTGAACGAGCACTATGCTGGCCATCGCACACTTGGTGTCTCGGCTTGCATCTTCTGCATCGAAAACGAAGAGCTTAGCTATTATGATGAAGACGGCTATATTGCCATTCGTTTCCGTCCCGAAAACAAAGAGAAGCTGATGGCTTACCTTGAAAAGCAGCAGAAAGAGCTCTTCCCCGCCTTCGATCTTGAAACTCAGTGGATGGCAGACAAAGTGGCGAATCAGTACGAATCCGACCGCGTGATGGCAGACGTATATTCGCTCTTCTCGGCAATAGCAGTGGCAATCAGCTGCCTTGGTCTCCTCGGTCTTTCGTTCTTCGACATTCGTCAGCGCTATCGTGAGATTGCCATTCGCAAGGCACATGGCGCAAAGCGCAAGGACATCTACAAACTGATTGGAAAGAAATACATCTATGTGATTGTCACAACATTCCTGCTGAGCATACCTGTCACTTACATGCTCATCCATCAATACACAGCGCAGTTCGTAGAGCATGCTCCGCTCACGCCTCTCATTTACATTGAGGCTCTCGGCATCGTGCTCGTCATCACCTTCCTCACCCTCATCTATCAACTGGAGAAGGCAGCAAGGGTGAATGTCGCTGATGTGATGAAGAGTGAGTGAGAAACATGCATTTTAACTTTTGCAAAGGTCTTTTTGGAAAGAAAAAAGCTTTTGCAAAAGTTTTTTTTGCCAAATTAAAGCTTTTCTAAAAGTTATTTTACTAACTTTGCGGCATAAATAATGAATAATATGGAAGAAATAACAATCGAAGGACTATTCCGCAACTATCGACGCAAAGTTAGCAATACTCCAACGTCGTTCCATCGTTATCTATATGGAAAGATAAACTGGAACAGCATGGTGGTTGGAATAAAGGGGCCTAAAGGCGTGGGCAAGACTACGCTTATCTTGCAGCACATAAAAGAGACATTCGAAGATTTAGACAAGGCTCTTTATGTGTCGCTCGACAATATTTGGTTCACTACTCATTCGCTGACAGAACTGGTTGAATTGTTCTATTCGCATGGAGGCACCCATCTCTTTCTAGACGAGGTGCATAAATACCCGAAATGGCAGACTGTGCTGAAAAATCTCGCTGATGACTATCCTGATTTGCACATAGTCTATACAGGTTCATCAATGCTGAAGATAGACCATAGCAAAGGAGACATGTCGCGTCGCCAGTTGATGTACACATTGCACGGGCTTTCATTAAGGGAGTTTCTCGAATACGAATATGGTTATTGTTTGGAGCCAATGTCCGTAGAAAAATTGCTGAACGGACATGGCAAAGTGGCAAATGATATTTGCTCGGAAATGAAGATATTGCCTTTGTTCGATGAATATTTGCATCATGGCTATTATCCATTTTATAAACAAGATTTGGAAGGCTTTGAGGCAAAGCTGCTTGAGGTTGTTGATTCTGTGCTTACCGACGATTTGCCAGCTGTGGAAGATGTGACATTTGCCACCATTCAGAAGACACGCAAGTTGTTAATGATTTTGGCAGAAAGGTGTCCGCAAACACCAAAGATGAACGAACTCTACACAGCATTGGAAACTACTCGTGACCAAGGACTGAAAATGCTTTATGCTCTCGAACGAGGTGCATTAGTTGGTATCCTCACAACACAAAACAAGAATGTCAAAACCTTGGTTAAGCCAGATAAGATCATGATGAACAACCCAAACCTGATGTTTGCCTTGTATCCCCATGCTGATGTCGGTTCTGTACGCGAGAGCTTTTTCTTCAATCAACTCTCAGCTGTGTCTGAGTTGTTCTACCCAGAGAAAGGCGATTTTGAGGTTGACAGAAAATACCTTTTTGAGGTTGGTGGACGCAAGAAATCCTTTGAGCAGATTAAAGACGAGCCAAACAGCTATCTCGCTGTTGACAATACAGAGATAGGTCATTTCAATCGCATACCTTTGTGGATGTTCGGTTTGCTATATTGAGAAGAAATAAACACTTAAGGAGGGCATTTTGTCCTCCTTTTTTATCTCTCTCTCCAAAAAGTGTATGAAAATCATACACAAAACTGTATGATTTTTTTACACTTTGCATTTTCGGGTTGTTTTTCTTACACATAAATTATATATAAGGCGTAACTTTGCAACAAAGAAAAAATAACGGTATTCTCCTTGCCCTCATAAATTAGGAGAACCGTCCGGATGGCTTCCTCTCCATAGAGGGAGAGGTGCCCGGAGGGCGGAGAGGGTCTTTATTTATGAAATGCCCATGAGAAAATAAATCTCGCCAAAGAGAATGAAAATTGATAAGCTTTAGTTACCTTTGTAGTCGAAAAACCTAAAATGTGTATTCTATGGCAGACGTTTCATTCTCTCAGTTGGTACAACGTGGTT
>JAZRYI010000028.1:0-29854 GCA_045600665.1 Bacteroidaceae bacterium | reverse complement strand
AAAACATTGGAAAACAAAAGAAAACCTATTCCTTTGTAGATAATTGCCTTTAGTTATGCTTTGTTTTCTTTTGTTTTCATGTGTTTTGGCTACGCCGAGCTAAAGGTTCTTTTGTTTTTCTCATTGGTCCAAAGGGCACTTTTACCGTACAGGTCGAAAAATTTTAGTGATATGTGGTGCGAATTATGAGAAAATTGCTTATCTTTGGCACATAATTTAATTATAGCAAGCAATCACTGAAGAATACTAACTAAAAAATTACAATTTACAATGATAAAGGACATTGCACACATTGCCTTGAATCCATTGGACATGGACAAGACAGTAGAGTATTTTGACAAGGTCTTCGGCTGGAAGAAAGTGTTTGAGCTGCATAAGGAGAATGGCGATCCCTGGATTGTGTATCTGAAGATTTGCAAGGGACATTTCCTTGAGCTGTTCTATGATGGTCTGAATGACCGTGACTATGCTTTCGACTTCAAGAAGACTGGATATAATCATTTGTGCGTTACCGTTGGCGACATTCGCAAGACATTGAAGGAGATATACGACAAGGGGTATATCGACTCGCCAGAACCAGAGGTTGAGAAGAGCGGCTGCTTGAATCTTTGGCTCTATGATCCGGATGGCAATGGCATAGAGCTGCAGCAGTACACGCCAGCGTCGGTGCAGATGCAGAGCAATGAAGCGACATACGATTTCGGTCGTGAGGGCTATGTGGGCATAGGTCATGCTTGCTTTGTGTGCAAGGATATTGATGCGTCGCTCGATTTCTATTGCGGTAAGTTGGGAATGAAGCTTGTTGGGATTCAGAACAATGATGAGGGTGAGCCTTGGCTGCACTATGTTCGCATGGCTGATGGTGTGTATCTTGAGCTTATTCCAAATGGAGAAGGTGAGAATCCGAACACTGGTTGGAACTCGCGCGGTTTCCAGCATCTTTGTCTGGAAACGGATAATCTGATGGAGGATGTTGAGCGCTTGCGTGCCATCGGCGTGCAGATAGACCAGGAGCCAAAGACATCGTCGGACAAGAATTGGCAAGCGTGGATTCATGATCCTGATGGCAATAAGGTGGAGCTAATGATGATTGATCCTGATTCGCCTCAGGCGAAGGCTTAATATTGAATAGTATTATATTCGACAAAGAAACCTTTAAAAGGAACTCAAAAGTATTGTAAGAATGTAGAAGGGGTAAAAGTTGCAATCGTGTTGCTATAAAACTATTTTTCTATTAAGTATAGTTTGATATAATCCTATGATTCTGTAGTCATAGGATTATATTATTGTTTGTTTATATGTTCATATAAGATTGGGAGATTCGTTGTGTGTAACGACTGATGTTCTTTTATTTGTCGAACAAAGAACGAAAAAGCTGAACGAAAAAGAAACTCAAAAATGATAATTGGTTTGTTGAAGGGTCTTTTGGGGGACATCCAAAGATAAAGAAGAACGCTTCGCTTAAGAAGAGTTATGTAAGTTGTCTCTGTCTTTCTTTTCGAATGGTTGGAGTTTGGGGTTATTTCTTCAAAAATCGGTATGACATTCAAGATAACTCTCAGTCCTTGTGGGGGAAGGACTGCAGTCCTGCACGCACAAGGACAGCAGTCCTTTGCCCATAAGGACTGGAAAGTGTGTTACAGACAACTTTTGTGGCGTTTGGAAGAAGTAAAACGATTGAGGAGTTGTTCTGGTTTTAGGGAGTTTGGGAAAGGGTTAGGGGGACATATATGTATAGGGCTGCAGACTCTTATAGTTATATTGTAAAATAGGAATGTAGGTAAATATATTTATAGGTAAATGTTTGAATTGGTTTATATGTTTAAGTGGGATATAGTTTTCATTGTTTATATGTATGGTGTTTTATTGGTTTATATTTTGGAGATGAATATTGGATGCTACTTTTATAGTTAGGAAGGTTGATAGTTTTATAGTTTTATACTATCGCAAACAAGTAGCTCTTTACCGAATCCATCGGGGAATATGAATCGAGGAAACTTTGTTTATATAATTCAATAATTACAGGAATATTGAGAATTATAAAGCATTTTTAATAATTTAATAGGTTAGAAGTAAAGTTTTTTCATATAAAACTGGGTTTAATGGAAAAATATAAATAACTTTGCATGTGGAAACAGTGCTATTTTATAGTTTTATTGTTTTCTTGATTACTTGTAAACTTTGAAAGATGGTAACCTGTACGTTAAAACGAACATTTCTCAAAATGTTCTGAACTGAAGATAATTTCCGATAATTAACGATAATTTAACCGATAATTAAAATTATTATAGGAACAATTATTACACATTATTGGGAACCCGGAGGCGGGCGTAGCCAATTATCTTCAAGTCAGGAGACCGCCGAGGGCTCCGAATAAGTTAACCGTACAGCATGAAAAAGGGTACGAAGAAACATAGTGAGGAAAGGAAACAGGAAAGTATAAAGGCATAAATAAATGAAACTATAGAAGAAGAAAGATAGAGAAATAGGAAGCAAGAAACAAATAAGAATATAAAACTATAAAACTTACAATATATTAAAATGGCAAAAACAATAGCAATACTCAACTTCAAAGGAGGAGTAGGTAAGACAACTACCGCTATTAATCTTGGGGCTGCATTGCACATTCTGAAAAAGAAGGTGCTTTTGATTGACCTCGACTTTCAATGCAACACTACTTATACATTGAATTTTGAGGTAGGAGATGGTGAAACAATCTGGGATTCTTTGACAGCAAAGGAGGAGACAGAACTTCCAATCTATGAGTACAAAGAAGGATTTGACTTCGTTCCATCAAGCATTCAATTGGAAACTGTAGGCGAGCAGCTTGTGAATAGACTCCGCAAGGAGGAGATACTGAAAAGGATTATTGCTCCTTATTCTGACCTGTATGATTATATTCTGTTAGATTGTCCTCCAAATGGTGGCATACTCAACATCAATGCAATGTCTGCTGCTGACTCGCTTTTGGTTCCTATAGACTGTGAAGTGTATTCGCTGCAAGGAATGAAGATGATCACAGACAAATATAAGGAAGTGAAGGAATACATAAATCCAGAACTCGAAATTGAAGGATACCTTCTGACGCGATATGATGGAAGACTTGCTCTTCATAAGATGGCAGCGGCACAGATGCATCAGAAATATCCAGGGAAGGTGTTCAATGCAAGAATCAGAAGAAACACTGACTTGTCGAAGACACCAGCGGAGCACTTGACAATCTTCGACTTCAACCCAGCGGCTATTGGAGCAGAAGACTATATGCAGCTTGCGAGAGAGATTTCTGGTATCAAACGCAGATCGACTGCAAAGAAATAATTGGAGTAATACACATATAATAATATAACGTGAATTCGACGAATTGTGTTTGATTGTTTATGCGCAAGCGCCATGTTAAGAAAAACATTTTAGAAACAGAACAAAAACAAGAAAAAACATTATGGTTTTCCTTTTGTTTTCTTTTGTTTTTCTAATTGGCCGAAGGCATGAAAACAATTCATCGAACTTACGTTAATATAAACAATGGTAGATAGCAAACTATGCTGATAGGAAACAATAAAGAAATAATGATAGTTTCAAATAAGTATAGGAAGCAATAATTAAAGCAAAGTATAAAACTATAAAAATAGAACTATGGCTGTAAAAAGAAAGAGCATTGACCTTGGAAGAGCAATGGGAGAAATGGACGAGAGAGTAGAAGCTCAGAAAGCTGTTACACCTTCTCTTATCGAAACGCTCGCACCAATCAAGGAAGAAGATCATCCAAAGAAGAAGGAAGTGAAAGTATTCGACAGAAAGAAGGAACGACCTGATCAGAAATGCATTCACTTTGACAGAATGACAACTGTGAGAATAAATGAGTTAAAGAACTGGAAGAGTATAATTGGCGAGAAGACTACGGTGGAGGATATTGTGTATGATGCCGTGATAGAGTATCTCGCTAAGCATTATGATGAGACAAGAGAAAGGGCAATGAATGCAATGTAATGAATTATGTGATTGACTTACTAATTTGTCCGATAAGATGATAAAAGACGCATTTAAACCGACATTGCATAAATAATGTGCATAATTTGCGGATTTGAATCTAAAAGTGAAAAAATAGCAAACAAAAACTGTTACAAATTTGTCCGATGAAGTGGAGTTGGGAAGAATTAGAGTAAAGATTGAGTACGATTATTCATATAGGACAAAAAATCAAGAAGTTATAGAGTTTTACTGAAACTATTGATGAAAATAAAAAATCTCTTTATCGAATCGATTTATTATTTATGGTAGTTTAAAAGGATATATAGTATATAGCATTTTGTAACTGATTGATAATGTGACTGTAAAAGGGTGCGTCATCGGACAGGTTTGTTACTCTCGTCGGACGAATAAGTTAGACTTGTCGGACAAGTAAGTTAATAGTTTCGGACGGATTTGTTACATTTGTCGGACGGATAAGTTATATGATGCTTCGTCATAAGACAGATTTGTTAGGTGAATCGGACAAATTAGTTAATAATCAGTCTCATAGGACAGTTTAGTTACATTGTTAATTGAGTACAATTATTGTTCATAGGACAATTTAGTTACTTAGTATATAAAGTACGAGCAGAGTTCATAAGACAGATTAGTTACATACTAACTTGAATACAAGCAATGGTGATAGGACAGATTAGTTACTTGTTTGTCGGACGAATTTGTTACATATTTGCTTCGTAGGACAATTTAGTTAGTTTGATACTTCGGGCAACTTATCTGTGCTTATCAGACAAATTAGTTACTCTGCCTTGTTGCTCATCGGACAAGTAAGTTAATTATGCTAAAGATGATTATCGGACAGATTAGTTGCATAGACAAAGAGCATTGCAAAATGCTTTGTCGGACAAATTAGTTAGTGAAGTCACACATTATATATAATATATATGACAAAAGAAGAAAACAAAACCCCTGGTGCTAAGAGCGCAGGTTCAACTCGTAAGACAAAAAAGAATAAACGAGAAGACATCGTGCTTACCAAGGACAACCTTCTATACCAGCCGCTGGCATTGGCGGTGAACGGATATGAAGCAACAGCATTCCAGCAGAATGTAGTGATTGCTGTTCTCCGCAAGCTGCGAGGCGCCATCAAGGATCAGCGCGACGGTCAATTCAAGAAGAAGCCAGTGCAGCTCAGCATATTTGACAATGAGGGAGTGCAGCAGAACTTCTTGAAGGATGGAGACCTTGCATTCGACATACACTTGAAGGAGCTGGGCGTTGATACTCCGCACTATAGTCAGGCATTCAAGGCTGTGTGCACAATTGCCGACGCAAAGGTGTGGGTGCCCGCAAAGAAGGATGGGAAAGACATCATGATTCGCAAGAGTTTCTTCGAGATAGGTTCGGAGAATATGGAGATTGTGCGCGACCCTCAAACAGGTCGTCAGACATATAAGTACAAAAACCGTTCGCCAATCTTCACAGTCATCATGAGCAAGGAGGTTGTAAACGTGCTGTTCCCTCAGGACGGCAGGATATACGACTTCATTGATAATACAGCACTGATGATTTCGGAGAAATTCCCAAAGCGCATCTATCTTTATCTATCCAATTTCAAGTATATGGAAGGAGGCTTGACAGTTGACTATTGGAAGTTCCGCCACGACATAGGTTTCAATGACAGCGAGGTGGATCCAAAGACAAAAGAACGCATCATTCAGTATCCGTTCTTCTGCGACTTCGTGAAGAGAGTGCTTCGTCCTTCTGTGGAAACGTTGCGAGATATGGCAGACAACAACATCAGCGATTTCTATTTCGACTATACTCCTATTTACAAAACCAGCAAGCGACAGAAGTACCCAGATCAACTTCATTTCGACTTCCATCTCAGTAATGTGGGACAGAGCATCAAGGAGGACAAGGCATCTGCGCGCGAAACCATCGAGATAGAGCGCCGTCTGACAGAAGAGTTCGACCAATCGCCAGCTCAGGTTCGCAAGATCATCACTTCCCTCACGCCTGACGATCGCGAGCCATTCATTCGCAAGATGGATGAACTGAAGGAGGCTATCGACACAAAGAAGGTGCAGATAAAAGAAAACAAGCGCTCGTACTGTAACCGTACTTTCACAGACTTCCTGCAAACCCGCATCGCCGACAAGAAGCGCGACATGGAAGAGAAAATGGCAAGCAACATGGCTCAGGCCAATGCCGAAGCAAATGAGGCAGAGACGGAGAATAGAGTAGGGGAGTCGCCAGTATCCTACGCTCGTCTATACAGCGAGGAAGACCGTCGCCTTTTCTTGCAGGTAAAGGAAGATTTGTCCGAAATACCAAGCATTGAGAGCTGGTTGCCAGAGATTGAACTGTACAAGGTGGAGCCAGAAACAGTCACTATTGCTGTGCCAACAAGAGCGTTCTACGAAACGTTCCAGCACATCTTCAAGAGCGTACTCATTGATAAAGTAGAAGACGCTTTTGGCAGAGAAGTAGCTGTGTTCCCTTTGCAGGGATAGTGGCTGCGAGATACTAAACTACGCTATAATATAAAATTCATAAATATGAAACATCTATTAATTTCCTTGCTATTCCTATTGGCGTTGCTGCCCGCAAATGCGCAGGAACGTCGCCCTATTGACAATCGCCACCCAGCATGGCTGATTCATATTGATGTGTGGAACAACGCCGATCCTCAGAAGATTATTGATTTGATTCCTGAGGACATTAAGCCTTACGTAGTGCTTAACCTGTCTATGTCGTGCTCTTACGACACAGAGCTCAACATCTATAAGAAGCCTCAGAGTGCGTTGCAGACATACCGCTCGTGGGCATCAGTGTGCTGCCGCAACAATATGTGGTTTACATGCCAGCCAGCATCTGGCGGACATACTCATATTCCAGACAATGCTGCAAACTATAAGAATGCTCTTGAGATTCACGAATCATTCTTCAAGGACTACAAGAATTTCCTCGGATGGAACTATGCAGAGCAGTTCTGGGGATTCAACGAGCGTGGCGACAAAAGCTCAAGCTCTGACGTGGACCGCATAAAGCTGTTTGCTGACCTTGTTCCAATGCACCATCAGTATGGCGGTTTCCTCACCATCTCCTTCTGTGGAAATATCTGGTCGCACCCTCTCAATCCAATTGGCATGATGAAGAGAAACAGCAAGTTCTTGCAGGCATGCAAGACAAATCCTGAGGCTATTCTTTTCTTGTACAAATATACTACAAGCGCAAATTGGTTCAACAATGAGTCTGTCACTATTGCTCCATTCATTTCTGGCCTTGCAAAGAACTATGGCGTGCGCTACGACAACTGCGGCTGGAACGGCGCTATTGATGAGTTGTGCAAGAACGATGGCAAAAGTCACACTTATCCAGGTGCAGTGGGCATTGCTCCAGTGCTTGAGCAGATGACGCTCAATGGTGCTTGCGTGTGGGATGGACCAGAGTTGATATGGACAGAAGATTTCAAGGCAACGAACAACTCAACAGTGAATGGTTACACTCGCCGCAACTGGGGCACTTATCCTAACTTTGACAATATCTGGGTGGATATGTTCCGCAAGGTGCTTGATGGCACTATTCATATTGCATCGCGCGAGGAAGTTATTCAGCGCACGAAGATTTGTCTCATGAACAATGTCTCAGCCAGTGAGGACAATACGAGCCTCAAGGTGAATGCATACGCAGCGCCAATCGACTTGTATCATGGATTGTACTTGCAGGATGACCCATTCAATGACCGTGTCAGCTATGAAGGAGGCGTTGGCAATGTAAATGGATATGGAAATAACAACTTCCTGTATTTCAAGAAGACTGGACGTTATCAGACAATTCCTATCGTAATCAGCTTGTACGACTCGTTGGCAAAGAGTATCCCTATTCGTGTCACTCGTACTTCATACAACAACAAGACGAAGTGGAAGAATCAGGAAGCAAAGATTGCCGACTTCGACAAGAACTATCCAGAGATCAGCAAGGGCGACCTCTTCGTTGCACGCCATCACAACCAGCTCACTTGCTACTACCCATTCTCGTATCTCAACAAGAAGAAGACGGCTTCTGCTGATGTGCCTTTGCAGTATAATACATGCGATAGCATCAATCTCAACTTTGCTAAGTTCAGCAGCGCATTGATGCACGAATACAAAGACAGCATCAACTTCTACTTCAACAACTATCGCAGCGACACAACAGAAGTGAAGAGTGACATCATCACTATCTATGGCGCTAAATCTCATCCTATTGCAACAGCAACGAAGCGAGCAAAAGCAACAGGCCGCATTGTGGAAGAGTGGGACGAGGCAACAGGCACATACAAGCTCACGCTTATGCATAATGGTCCATACGACGTCACAATCAAGTGCTCTGGCAACAATGAAGAGCGACTTACAGACTATGTAGATGTTTCTCCAATCGTAGAAATTCCAGAGCAGCCAGAAGACTACTACGGAGACCTAATCATTGAAGCAGAAGACATGGACTACAAGAGCGTGGCAGCGTGCGTCATTGACCAGTATAACGACGGCTGGGGAGCATACCGATCAGTTCGAGGTCATTCAGGCATGGGCTTCGTCAGAATGGGAACAAACACTTCTGCCGGCTTGCGCAAAGAGACGCAGATTAAGTTTGCGGGCACTTACAATGTAATAATAAAGTATATGAGTCCAACAGCCACAAAGACGAAGGTGTCGTTCAATGGCTCACAGATGCTGAACCTCGAAGCAACAGGCTCCGACTGGAAGACAGTCTCGTTCGAGACTACTGCGACAGAGGGCAAAAACAACTTCACGCTCACCAACTATACTGGCAAGGACTACTACATCGACAACGTCACATTCTCGCCAATCTCCCTCGACGTGCTCACAGGCATTGACGAAACAACAACAGAACGTGTTAGTCTTCAGAAAGAATACTATTCGCTCACGGGTGCTCGCCTCAATAGCCCGCAGCATGGCATCAACATCATCCGTATGCCAGATGGTACAACAAAGAAAGTTTATATCAAGTAATCGCTTACGATAAAACAAAAAAAGGCATTGACCACAAACCGTGCAGTCAATGCCTTTTTTGTTTTCTGAACTCTTTTGAATCTATTTCTTCCAAAGCAATGGAAGAGCATAATGCAGATACTCAGTTATGCTGCCATAATGATGCTGTCCGACTATTTGGATGCATCTATCACCTTCCACACTTTCAGCGCGATGCCGCCGTCCATGAATCCTGATGGACGGCACACATAAATGCCGTTGTTCAGCCATGCATACTTACTGTCCATTGGTGCTTCAAACTTAGGCGAAGTGTAGAAATAGCTCTTGCCCTCATCGTTGGCGATGATGCCAGCGTTGCGCACATGGATGCTTACGCCGTCGTCGGTGCGTATGCAATATATCGCTTCAAGGTCAGTGCGTCCCATTTCCTGGTTCTGCAACTGATAGTCAGCACCGCCGTTCAGCACCTCGCCCTTGATGCGCGGTCCTTCGAATGTGCCGCCTGTGATAGGGATGACGAACCTGTTGCCGTGAGCTGTCTTGCCCACGCCAAATGCCTGCCCGAGCTTCACTTTTAGCTCAAGCACATACTCTAACTCTGGATCAGCTTGCTGCTGTGCCATTCCCGACACAGCCACGCTCATAAATGCAATTAATGCAAGGATTTTTCTTCTAAACATAATATAATAGGTATGTATTGTTTGGTATTCTTATGCAAAGTTAATCGCATTTCTCCAATCTTACTTATGAATATGAAACAAAGTATTGGAGAAATGAGACATCGCTTATTTACTTCTAATAAATGGCTTCTGTTTCTCCTATAACCACATAAACAAATAAACCTATAAAACAATATTCCAATAAACCTATCATTTCTTATAGTACTTCAAAGCCTCTGGCAGATATTTCTTCTGAATATCCGCAATTCTCTGCTCATCAGTAGGATGCGTTCTCATCCATACAGGCGTGCTGCTGTTCGATGCCGCCGCCATTCTCTGCCAGAAAGAAACAGCCGAAGCAGGATTGTATCCAGCCATAGCAGCAAATACGAGTCCGATATGGTCTGCCTCGCTCTCGTGGTTGCGCGAATACTTCAGGTTGAGCAGTGTCAATCCGGTAGAAGCAACATCCGTTGCCACGCTATTCAGATTCTGGTCAGAGCTGAACACAGACAGCAGCCCTGCGCCAATCTGCAGACCCGTTTCTGTTCTCTTCTGCTTGCTCATCTGCTCTGCGCTGTGCTTGGCTACAGCATGCGCTATCTCGTGACCAAGCACTATGGCAAGCGAAGTCTCGTCCTGAGTCACAGGCAGAATGCCCTCATACACCACAATCTTTCCGCCAGGCATGCAGAATGCATTCACTTCCTTGCTCTGCACGAGGTTGAACTCCCACTTGAAGTTTGCCACTTCATTAGCATATCCATTGTTTCTCAGATACGTCTCCACCGCATTAGCCAATCTCTGACCAACACGCTGCACCATCTCTGTGTTTTGCTTGTTGGTAGATTTCGTTGCCTTGCTCATATACTGCTGATACTGCTGCGAGCTAAGGCTCAGCATCGATGCATCATCCACCAGCAGGCTATGCTTTCTACCTGTCACTGGCACTGTGCTTGTTGTGCCGCATGCCACCGCTAAAAGCACAACAGCGATAGCAATAAAAAGATTCTTGTACTTTTTCATTGTCTTGTTTTTGTTTTTATTGTTTGTTTTTGCAAAATTATACAAAAATCAGATACTGGCAAAATTATTAGTGTGGAAATCATTTATTTCCCTTTGCTTGTACGTTGCATCATGTGAATATGAGACAAGCATATAACAAAAAAAGCGGCAAGTTCCTGCGTTGGAACTTGCCGCTTCTGTATTTAGGAATGCCCCTTTTGTCGGTATCCTTTATTGCTTGATTAGTTGTTCTCAGGACGGAGCTGACGAACTACCTCAGCAGTGCGCCACATCTCTGACTCGCGAAGAGCAGCGAGCTCCTTCTCAAGACCTACACGGTAGTCTGGCTTTGAGTTAGCGTCGATAGAGATCTGAGCCTCGTTGCCGCACTTAACTGATGCGTAGAGCTTCCCAACAACTGGCTTGCAAGCGTCGTGGAAAGGACCCATCCAGTCGAGAGCACCGCGCTGAGCAGTAGTTGAGCAGTTAGCGTACATCCAGTCCATACCCTTCTGAGCGAAGAGTGGCATGAGTGACTGAGTGAGCTCCTCTACTGTCTCGTTGAATGCCTCTGATGGAGTGTGACCGTTCTCGCGGAGAACCTCGTACTGAGCGAGGAGAAGACCCTGGATAGCGCCCATGAGTGAGCCACGCTCGCCTGTGAGGTCAGAAGTAGCCTCGCGCTGGAATGTAGTCTCGAACATGTAGCCAGAGCCAATACCGATGCCGAGAGCAAGTGTGCGCTCTAGAGCCTTGCCTGTAGCGTCGTTGTAAACTGCGTATGAAGAGTTAAGACCACGACCCTCGAGGAACATAGTACGGAGTGAAGTACCAGAACCCTTAGGTGCAACCATGATTACGTCGATGTCCTTAGCAGGAACGCAACCTGTGCGATCGCTCCAAGTGATAGCGAAACCGTGTGAGAAGTAGAGAGCCTTGCCAGGAGTGAGGTACTTCTGGAGAGTTGGCCATACAGACATTACAGCTGCGTCTGAGAGGAGGCACATAACGATAGATGCCTTGTCTGCAGCCTCTTCGATAGAGAAGAGAGTCTCACCTGGAACCCAACCATCAGCGATAACCTTCTCGAAAGTCTTGCCTTGACGCTGACCAACGATTACGTTGAAACCGTTGTCGCGGAGGTTGCAAGCCTGACCAGGGCCCTGAACACCATAACCGATAACTGCGATAGTCTCGTCCTTGAGAATCTCACGAGCCTTCTCGAGTGGGAATTCTTCACGTGTCATTACCTCTTCGATAACGCCACCAAAATTCATTTTTGCCATAATTGTAAATGTTTTTAATTATAGAGTTAATTAATAATTGTTTCTTGTGCTATATGTTCACTAATTACATGTTCTCACGCTCTTCTTCGCGCTTTGCGATATACTGGTCAAGGCGTTCTATGCATGACTTAGTGATTGCAATTCGACCAGAGCGAACAAACTGAAGCACACAGCCGAGTTCGTTGAGCTCGTCGAAATGAGAGAGAACGTCGCTTGTGATGCCTGTTTTCTCCACCGTTGTGTAGGTTGGATTTACCTCCACGATGCGAGCGTCGTAGCGACGCACGATGCGAGAAATCTCAGGATTGTCAAGCACCATAGGGGTAGAGAGCTTGAGAAGAGAAGTTTCGAGAATGAAAATCTCATCATCAACGAAGCAGTTAGCCTGAAGCACGTCTATCTTCTTCTCAATCTGCTTGCAAAGCATCTCTGCCATCTCTTGCTTGCAATAGCAAGTGATGGTGTACTTGTGCACACCTGGAGTAGATGAGGAACATACGTTGAGCGACTCAATGTTAACCTGGCGTCGAGTGAATACCGCGGTGATTTGATTGAGCACACCTGCATAGTTCTCAGAGTATATGATGAGAGTGTAGAGTGTCAGTCCTTCGTGATTAAGAAGTGAGCCTTCCTGACCTGCTGTTGAGCGTCGAGCTACAGCATTTCGATAGAAAGTTTCGTGCTGACCGTCTTTCTTTGTGTCGTTTTCGAGTGTTGCCTTTCGCTGGCGAGAGAGGTTTTTCTCATACGAGTCTCTGTCAACAGAGGCTGCGGCGCGAACGGCTGCGTCGAATGTTTCAGTTTCGTTCATATTATCACATTTGCCGCAAGTGTTGCAATCGCCACACTCTGCAGCTCCGTATTTTGTTTTCATTTATTTTACTTCCAACAACATTTCGTCAACATTGCCGCCTGGAGGAGTCATTGGCAATACATTGTCCTCTTCCATCACTGCACATTGCAGAATGTAAGGCCCCTTAGTGTCGAGCATCTCACGGATGGCAGCATCAAGGTCCTTGCGATCTATCACAGTCTTGCATGGGATTCCATAGCCAGCAGCAATCTTCTCGAAGTCTGGGTTGCACATTGGTGTGAACGAGTAGCGCTTGTTGAAGAACATGTACTGCCACTGGCGCACATTGCCGAGGAAGTTATTGTTGAGGAGAATCATCTTCACTGGACATTGCTGTTCCATGATTGTGCCAAGCTCCTGAATTGTCATCTGGAAACCTCCATCGCCGCTGAACATGCAAACTGTGCGGTCTGGTGCGCCGAAAGAGGCACCGATAGCTGCAGGAATGCCAAATCCCATTGTTCCGCAACCGCCACTTGTCACAACCGAGCGTGGTTTTGTGAACTTGAAATAGCGGCAGCCAAACATTTGGTTCTGACCAACATCTGTAACAAGAATTGCTTCATTGTTAGCAGCTTCGCTCACGGCACGAACAACTTCGCCCATGAGAAGAGGACCTTCAGTTGGATTTAGTGCAGGATTAATTACCTTGTTGAACTCCTTCTCGTCATAAGGCTTGAAACCTTCAATCCATGACTGATGTGTTGCGCTATCAACATGCTTTGCAACTTCTGCAAGCGTCTTTTTGCAATCGCCAAGCACAGCGAGGTCAACTTTCACATTCTTGTCAATCTCAGAAGGATCTATTTCGAAATGTATAATCTTTGCCTGTTTTGCGTAATTCTTGAGGTTGCCTGTCACACGGTCGTCGAAACGCATGCCTACAGCAATGAGCAAGTCGCACTTGTTTGTCATCACGTTTGGCGCAAGGTTTCCATGCATGCCAAGCTTGCCCATATTGAGAGGGTGATCAGTAGGAGCTGCTGAAAGACCAAGGAATGTTGTGCCGAAAGGAATCTCTGCCTTTTCGCAAAGAGCGAGAAGCTCTTCACGAGCTCCAGCAATCTCAACTCCCTGACCTACGAGCATAAATGGCTTCACGCTCTCATTTATCATCTCTGCTGCCTTCTTTATCGCGCCTTCTGTAGTAGCAGGAACAGGGTTGTAGCTGCGAATGAAATCAACTGTTTGTGGCTGATAGTCAATCATTGCTGTCTGTGCGTTCTTTGTGAAGTCAAGCACTACAGGACCAGGACGTCCACTATTTGCAATGTAGAAAGCACGAGCCACAGCCCAAGCGATATCCTCAGCACGGCGAATCTGGTAGTTCCATTTCGTGATAGGCTGTGTTACGCCCACTACGTCCACCTCTTGGAAGGCGTCAGTACCGAGCATGCCTGCTCCAACCTGACCACAGATTACAACCATTGGAGTAGAGTCCATCATGGCGTCTGCCACACCAGTGATTGTGTTCATAGCTCCAGGGCCAGAAGTCACAATAGCACATCCACACTTACCGCTCACGCGAGCATATCCCTGTGCTGCATGCACAGCTGCCTGCTCATGACGAACAAGTATGTGGTGGAGAGTTGATTTATGATCGAAAAGTGCATCGTATGTAGGCATGATAGCGCCTCCTGGATATCCGAAGAGTACATCAACTCCTTCATGCTCAAGAGAGCGCATCAATGCTTCTGCACCTGTTATTTTTTCTGCCATATTTTGTTAGAATAGTAGCTATAGTGGCTATAGAAGCTATAGTTTCCTATAGGACCTATAATTGTTTATTAGTCAATAATACGAACTCCGCCCTTATCAGCAGAAGCAACAGATTGAGCGTATGCTCTAAGAGCTTTGCTCACCACGCGGTTGCGCTTCAATGGTTGCTGTGGACGTGCAGCAAGCTCCTCGTCGCTGAGCTTCACATTGATTGAGCGGCTTGGAATGTCAATCACAATGATGTCACCATCCTTGATCTTGCCGATGTTGCCACCTGACGCAGCCTCTGGAGAAATGTGACCAATTGAGAGGCCTGATGTGCCGCCAGAGAAGCGTCCGTCTGTGATGAGGGCGCACTCTTTGCCCATGTGCATGCTCTTAATATAAGATGTAGGGTAGAGCATCTCCTGCATGCCAGGACCACCCTTAGGACCTTCGTGAGTAATGACTACGCAGTCGCCCTTCTTCACCTTGCCTCCGAGGATACCCTCGCAAGCGTCTTCCTGTGAGTCGAAGCAGACAGCAGGGCCTTCGAAATGCCAAAGCTCAGGAGCAACGCCTGCAGTTTTCACCACGCAGCCATCCTGTGCGATGTTGCCGAAGAGAACAGCCATGCCACCGTCCTTAGTGTAAGCGTGCTCGATGTCGCGAATACATCCATTCTCACGGTCTGTGTCAAGGCTTTCCCAACGAGTGTCCTGTGATCCCATCTTTGTGGAGAACTTGCCAGCTGGAGCTGAGTGATAGATTCTATCTGCCTCAGGGTCAATTGTATCACCTGTGATAGAATACTTCTTGATGTCCTCGCCAAGAGTTGCACCGTTAACGCGCTTGCAAGTGAGGTCAAGGAGGTTGCCCTTAGCAAGTTCGCCCATGATGCCGAGGATGCCGCCTGCGCGGTTCTCCTCCTGGATAGAATACTTCTGCCAGTTAGGAGAGAGCTTGCAGAGGAATGGCACCTTGCGTGAAAGTTGGTCGATGTCAGTCATCTTGAAGTCAACGCCACCTTCCTGAGCAACAGCGAGGAGGTGAAGCACTGTATTTGTTGAAGCGCCCATAGCAATGTCGAGTGTCATTGCGTTGAGGAAAGCCTGACGGGTTGCGATTGAGCGAGGAAGAACAGACTCATCACCATCCTGATAGTAAGCCATAGCGTTCTTCACGATAATCTTCGCTGCATCCTTGAAGAGCTGGATGCGGTTTACGTGAGTGGCAAGAATCGAACCGTTGCCTGGGAGAGAGAAACCGAGAGCCTCAGTGAGTGAGTTCATTGAGTTTGCTGTGAACATGCCCGAGCAAGCACCGCAGCCAGGGCAAGCGCTGTGCTCAACCACCTCAAGCTCCTCGTCGCTAACTGTTGGGTCACCGCCCTTGATCATAGCTGTGATGAGGTCGGCATTCTCGCCGTTCACCTTACCTGCCTCCATAGGACCGCCGCTGACGAACACAGCAGGGATGTTGAGACGCATAGCAGCCATGAGCATACCTGGAGTCACCTTGTCGCAGTTAGAGATGCACACCATAGCGTCAGCCTTGTGTGCATTGACCATATACTCAACAGAGTCAGCAATGATGTCGCGAGAAGGAAGAGAGTAAAGCATGCCATCGTGTCCCATAGCGATACCGTCATCCACGGCGATTGTGTTGAACTCTGCTGCATAGCAACCGAGCTTCTCAATCTCTGCCTTCACAATCTGGCCAATCTCGTGGAGATGAGTGTGACCTGGGACAAACTGAGTGAACGAGTTGACGATGGCGATGATTGGCTTGCCAAACTGCTCACGCTTCATACCGTTGGCAACCCAAAGAGCGCGGGCTCCTGCCATGCGGCGACCTTCTGTGCAGACTGCACTGCGTAACTGATGTTTCATATCTTATGTTTAGTCTTTAATTACGTATTATGACGACAAAATACCTCTCCCACCAGATGGGAAAGGGCAAAAGTCGTGCAAAAGTACAACTAAAATGCGACATAATAAAACAAAATGCGCATAAAAACACCAATTGGGCTTATATTTTAAAAGAAAACCATCGTTTGTAGTTGCAATTTTGCACAAAAACAACAATAAAGTGAAAAGACCGTAATCCAATCGGCATATTCTCCGCCGTTTCTTCATTTTTTCTCAGAAATCGTTGCACGAGTGGCATAAAAGCCATACATTTGTAGCATAAACCACAAACCTCACACACAACTATGCAATACTCAATGCTGTTTCGCCAATACATTTGGCTCATCGATACCATCTACCGCTATGGTCCCATCTCCCTCGCCGACATAAACAAGCGCTGGCGCAGGCTCGACATGAGTTACGGAATGGACATCGCGCGCTCCACGTTCAACCGTCACAGAGATGCCATACAGGACATGTTCGACATCGACATAGTGTGCGATCGCTCTGGCGGATACAAGTATCGAGTGGAAAACGAGAGCGACCTTCGCCATGGCGGCATAAAGAAATGGATGCTCGACACCATCTCCGTAGGAAGCATTGTGAGCGAGAGCAAGCACATGAAGTCTCGCATCCTGCTTGAGAATGTGCCTTCTGGACAGGAGTTCCTCACGCTGATATCCATTGCCATGCAGAATTGCCATACTCTCGTCATGGAGTATCAGCAGTTTGGCAAGGAGCCTCGAGTGGTGGAAGTTGAGCCATATTGCCTGAAGCTGTATCATCAGCGATGGTACATGCTGGCACGAAAAGTGGACCGCGAATGGCTGATAATCTATTCGCTCGACCGCATCAACAGCTTGGAGGAAACCGAAACTTCATTCGACATCGATCCGTCGTTCGATGCCGAAGAGTATTTTTCCCCATACTATGGCGTGATAAAAGATGATGGCACACCCATGGAGCATGTGGTGCTTCATGCCACGCCAAAGCTTGCCAACTACTACCGCACCTTGCCGCTGCACCACACTCAGAAAGAGGTGGTTGCAACAGACAAGTATGTGGAGTTCACTGTAGATCTCTGCCCCACATTCGATTTCCGTCAGGAGATTCTCTCTCAGCTTCCAAGCCTTGAGGTCATCTCACCTCAGTGGCTGAGGGAAGAAATAACGAAATCGCTGAAGGAGGCATTGGACGTGTATTCTACTTGACAGCGATTGCTTCAATCTCGATATTTGCGCCCTTAGGCAGAGCAGCAACAGCGAAAGCAGAGCGAGCTGGATATGGAGCCTCGAAGAACTCTGCGTAAACCTCGTTCACAGCAGCGAAATTGCTGATGTCGGCAAGGAGGACTGTCACCTTAGCCACGTTCTTCATTGTGAGGCCAGCCTCAGCGAGGATGTTCTTGATGTTTGTGAGCGACTGGCGTGCCTCAGCCTGAATGCCGCCCTCTGCGAAATTGCCTGTGGCTGGGTCGATAGGGAGCTGACCGCTCACGTAAACTGTTCCGTTTGCTTCGATAGCCTGGCTGTATGGACCGAAAGCTGCAGGCGCATTTGTTGTTGAAATTGCGTTCATAAAATTGTTGATTTTGGTTAATGATATTTGCAAAGTTAGCCTTTTTTACCACAAAAAGCAAGGGAAATGTAGAATTTATATGCCTTTTTTGTGTTAATAAGATTAAAAAACATAACTTTGTGGCATAAACATTAATAAATAGTATTATAATCAAACCTAAAAAAGAAAGAAAAATGAGAGAATTTAGCGTATCTGAGTGCGTCAGCACAGGATGGGAGTATGCCAAGAAGTATGGCATCCTTGTAGCAGTAGTGCTTTTTGTTGTCGGCCTCATCGGAAGTGGCGTTGGTAGCCTTTTCGGTGCAAGCATCGACCAGTCCCAGATTCAGGCATTGAGTGAGAGAATGGCTCATGGCGACACAGCCGCTATACAAGAGTATGCAAACATAATTGGCAAATCATCAAATGGTTCATGGTTTTCAGTCATCATTGACACAATTGTTATGACAGGCTTGATCAACTATGCAATCCTCGTAATGAAAGGCAAGTCTAATACATTGGAGTTTGCAGCATTCAAGCTTCCACTTAACACTTACCTCAAGTTCTTTGTTGTGGATATCATCGTTGGCATCATTACTGCAATCGGTTTTGTTTGCTGCATCGTGCCAGGCATGTTCTTGGGTGCTCGTCTCTCATTGGCTTGTCCATACATCATCGACAATCCTGAAGCAGGAATTTTTGATGCCATCAGCGCAAGCTGGCGCATGACATCTGGACACACAGGCGGCATGATTGGCCTCGGCTTCATCTTCTGTGGCATCGCAATCCTCGGTATCCTCTGCTGCTGTGTAGGTGTGTATTTTGCAGAGGTTGTCATCCTCTTCGCTACAGTTGCTGCATACTTCACTCTCAAGCAAGAAGAAGGCATTGTGGCTTCTGAGTATCAGAAGTAATTAAACAAGAATAAATAACAAACGGCATGCCATAGGATTTCATATCTATATGGTATGCCGTTATAATAATCTAAATCAAAGCTATGTGTGAAAACAAGTTAGGCGAGGCAAATGCTGCCAGCAATCAGAAGAAAGATGAAAAAGCAGTGCGAGTGTATCATTGCAATGACTGCGGAGGTGTGATATACCGTCATGAAGTGTTCTGTTCTAACTGCGGCAAGCAGCTTGAGCATTTCGACTTTGAGGAATGATTCTTCGCTGTATTGGGTTGCTCATTTTTTCGCCACAGGCTTAGGCAGCAACTCATTCTTCACATTCATCATCGAGTGCCAGAGGTTGTAGCGAGCTTCTGGATTCATCTCTTCCAGCTGGTTGAACATAGCCTGCATGGACGAGCGGTTGCTCGCTTGCTCATACGGGCATGGTGTTTTCTGCTTGTGGAAACCCATCTTCTTTGCCAGCTCGCTTATCATGCTTTCTCTCACCAGACACAGCGGACGGATGATCGAGATAGGGTAGTGCTCCAACTGCAGCATTGGAGGCATCGTGGAAAATGCCCCTTCGAGCGTCATGTTCATGAGTAGGGTGGTGAGTATATCGTCTTGGTGATGCCCAAGCGCAATCTTATTGAAACCGTTTTGTTGCGCAAATTCAAACATCGCTTTGCGCCTGTTCCAAGCGCAAAGGAAGCAGTGCGTCTTCCTCTTGTCTGTACTTTCGTCAAAACTGCTGTGCAGGATGTTGAGCTTCATGCCAACCTCCTGACAGAAGCCTTGTATGTAGCTTCTGTCTGTCTCGTACGGAATGTTGTCCATCACCACATGCACCGCCTCCACCTCTATGCGTGGCTTGAAGATGCGAGCGCGGTGAGCCATCAGCCTCACCAGCTCAAGGGAATCCTTTCCGCCCGACAGAGCAATGAGTATGCGGTCGCCGTCCTGCAAGAGACCGTATTCCACGCATCCCTTGTTGAACAGCTTGCGCACCTTTTCCTCCATTGCCCATATTTCTCTCTGTTCAGCATCCATGCTGGTCATGTTATTTGCTGCCCCAGCTATACCATTTCTTGTAATCCACGTTCTCAAACTGACCAGCCTTTGTCACATTTGTGTCCACGTCCTTGCCAAGCAAGAAGCGATCCACGAATGCTTCCACTTCTGGTCGCTGACTCTGAGGCAGCTGGCAGTGTCCATGCTGGTTCTGGATAGAGAATCCCATGCGGTCCTCAATGCCAAACCGTTTCCACACTTCTCTGGCAGCTTGGCAAGACACATAGCCCGACTCGTCTGCAAGCCATTCATAGTCAGGGTTGCCAAGCACGAGCAGTGCGCGTGGCGCAACAAGGGCACAGAGTTCGTGGTGGTCGATAGGCAGATACTTCACCTTGTCCTGCTCAAACTCCTTCATGCTGTCCATAAACCATGAGTAGTTCGTTCTGCCCAATGTCTCCACATTGCCTAATGTTTCCGACACGCGCCATGCGGCAGCGCCTCCGCCTCCCGGTTCCTGGGCAATGGTGAGTGCAATGCGCTCATCAAATGCTCCAGAGAAAAGAGCCATCTTTCCTGCAAACGAGCAGCCTGACACAGCAAGGTGCTTGGTGTCGATGCGGCTCTTCTCGCCCAGAATTTCCAGTGCATCGATGATGCGGCTTACGCCCCAAGGCCACGCTGAGTACGAACCTACGTGCACGAGATCAGGATAGATCTTGTTGTATGGCTCGGTGCCTCGCTTCTGCGTGTGACTCATCACTTGTCCGAAATCGTAGCGAATCATTGCCACGTTTCTGCTCGTGAAGATGTCGGCAGGCAGGCTGCCACTTCCGAAACCAATGCCGATGATAGCAGGGAACGGGCCCTCGACATCCTTAGGATATGTTATTGTAGCACGAATAGTTAGCGTTTCGCCGTTGTTCATCACTTTCACTATCATCGTGTCGCCATCCATCGTTGCTTGCATCTGATCTCTGCTCACAGTAGGCTTCTCGCCCACCTCATAGTGCTGAATCATAGCCATAATCTCGTTCCTGCGCTTCTCCCAGTCCTTGAACTGCTTCACTTCTCCTTTGCCCGATGCCCAGGCAAAAGGATTTGGCAGCTTAGGCTGCGCCTTCAGGTCCTTCAATGGCAGCATAGCTGGGGCAGGAGTGCCTGCGCCTGTGTTCTCTGCGTCATACACCAATGGTATATTCTTCTGCGCATTGCCTGCCACTGAGCACGCAAGCAGCAATGCCGTAAATAAAGATTTTCTTTCCATAATGATATAATAGGTATTAATAGATTGTCAGTATTTTGGCACAATGCCAAATACTGGTGTGCAAATATACTGCTTTATTACGATTCGAAACAAATAATTAAAGTAAAAGATTCAATGTTTTTCTAACAAAAACACATTATACATAAAGTTTTTTATTACCTTTGCATACTTTTATAATCGAACTACAACCTATTTATTTGTCATGATAGAACTATATACCGAGAGAGAGATTGCGCTCGAAGCCAAGAATGGAGCGGACTATTTGAGTCAGTATCTGAAGGGAGAGCCTTGGGATACGGACGGTTTTATTGCTTTATTGCTCAATGAGAAATCTGCCACCTTCGAACTCGACTGCCAAGAGTGGATAGCCAGGTTTGCCAAGGTGTCAACAGACTTCAAGCGAATAACTCAGAAGTGCATCGATTTGCTTGAGAACTCGGACTTCCTCAATTTTTATGACAATGACGTAGAGCAGCGCAACTCATTCCAGGAAAGGCTGACGCTCGTGGCGGAATCCACCAGTTTTTATGAACTTGCCAAGCAGCGCACCCTCAATGACGAGACAGATCCAGATAACGGATCGAAAGCATACATCAACAATCTATTCGCAAAGCTGAAGAAGTCGGGCTTTGTCTATCATCCCCGCAAGCACATCAACATTATGATGTGCCTCTTTGTGCTGAAGCCAGAGCTCATGGAGTTCAGCATCGAGGAGCTCTTCTCCATCATCTTCACCCGACAGATTGAGATATGGAAGCAGTATCCGTTCCGCACAGTCATGATTCGCGCCTTGGAACGATACATTCAGAACACAGACGACAAGCTCACCATGCTGTCGGGCAATTCCTCTGCCATCGACAACACCATGCGAGCACTCGTTGTGCAGCTCACTTTGGGCGAAGAGCAGGACGATGCCATCTTCGACCGCAACCTCAGCACGGCGCGCCTCTACCGCTATGCCAGCTACAAGGCGCTGGGCAAGTCGCTGCCGATGTTCTCTCGTGCATTTGAATTCTTGCTCGGCGAGGCAAAGTTCGGAATCTCTATGTATTCGCTCTATCGCTCCAAGGCTGTTGACTTAATAGCCAGCTACTTGAATAGCGAGATGAGCAACAGCGCAGGTAAGGCGAGCGGTGCGCAATGGCAGTTTGAGAACAATAACGTCTGCTTGCAGATTTCCGACGAGAAGATTCTCTTCCTCCCAACGGAGGTGAATGCTAATACCAAGAATGCTTTGCCCGACAATCTGCTGCCATGGAACAACATCGAGGTGAGAGTGAACGACAAGGTGGACGTGAGCGGTCTCAACGCCACCGACATCCTCCCATACAAGAACATGTGGCGTGACATCGAGAGCCTCCTCTTCACCGAGCATGCCAAGGTGGAGCCGCAGAAATATCTGCGTCAGTACCTTGCCGAGGGCGATGAGACGATGATCACCATCGACCGAGCTGTGGATAGCGAGAATGACTGTTTCCAATGCACCATACTTGACAAGAACATCAAGGGCGAAGCATACATTGACCTTGCCGACATCGTCAGTTACATCGGCCATACATTCGCCCGCAATTTCTGTGACTCATACGGCTACCGCCTCAAGTTCATGGCAAAGGTCGATAGTGTGGACGACGACGGCACATACCACATGAGCCTGAAGGACGGAATAGACGAGTTCATCAAGTCGAGCGTGTATGAAGGCAGGCGCTTCAGTTGCTCTGTGGGCGACAGCTACCTGCCAGAGTTCGGCATGCAGCGCGGACTCAGCTACGAGGGCTTCCCTATGACGGTGAGCCTGACAGAGAAGTTGGAAAAGAACACGCGACTCACAACAGAATATGTAGGCTTCGACGATGACTACCATGCCATGAAGCTCGCCTTCGTCGATCTTGAGCCACAGCAGAAATACTTCACTCCAAGCGAAGCTTTCCAGCGCTTGATGTCTTCATACTCGCAGTACTGCACGGCACTTGAGGCTGAGCGTGAGAAAGCGATTGAATCCAAGCGAGAAGCAGTGATACCAACCATGACGCGCTCGCACGTCATCGAGCTTATGCTTCTTGTCGATAGGATCGCCATACTTCAGCAAGACTATCTCACATCATACAATTACCTCGCCATAGCGCGCATTCTTGCCCGACTGCTCGGCATGGAGGACAAGCGCAGCTATTACAATGGCAGAATGGACCTCATCGAGCTTCTCAACTACTTCGCAATCAACAATGAGGTGGACGAGCGGAAGCTCACGGAGCTTGAGAATGTGAATGGCGACATGTTCACGCAGAACATCATCCTTCGCATGCGCTTCAATCAGGTGCGTCTCATCAGCTGGCTCGGCAAGCCAGAGCACAACGTCGAGCTGCGCGAGAAATGGGAAGATCCTGGCGAGGACGAGATGATTAGCGACATTGCTGGTCTTGCTCTCTCGTACAACATCCTCACCCAAGCAGGCTTGGGCAGCCAGGCTTCCGATGTTCACAACCAGATCAAGAACCTCCTCAACCTCAAGGGGCACGAGTCGAGCCTCAAGAGCTACGGAGCCATGGAGGACGTCACTTGCGAGTTCAAGACCAGCATCGTGTATCTTGCAGGCACATCCAACAAGTTCGATCCAGATGCGCAGATGGACAACATCCTCAAGGTGGTGGACGAGATGCTCAACACGCGCGGCGGCATCATCTATCTTGGCGTCAACCGCTATGGCCAGGGCGTAGGTTTGAAGAACGACCTCGACAATATGCTCTTCCACAACGACAAGGAAGAATACATACGCTTCATCTATAAATACATAAGCAACAAGATCTCTCCTCATGCAGCCAATGTGCTTGTTCACATCGACTTCGACAAGGAGAACACCCAGCACGATATCTGTATCATCAAGGTAAACCAGTCGCCAATGGGCTTCCCATTCAAAGGCGAGTACTGCGTGCGCCGTGGCGACAGCGTATATCGCTACGACAAGGCAGGCTACGAGGAGTACCGCAAGATTCGCGATTCCATCTATGCCAGCGACGAGGAACTCAAGCAGACAATGCTCGACGAGGGCCTGCAGGCTGTGTCGGTCAAGGAGACTACAGTCGTGGACAGCATGGAGCAGAAAGTGGGCAACTGGGACACAGTGCAGGCAAGTACCTTCATCGAGCGCATTGCCACAAGCATGCAGCGACTCAACCGCGTGGAGGACACACCGCCGCTCCGCTACCTCAATTTCATGGGCAAGGGCGTCTATCAGTTCACCGACAGTCCTCTTGGCAACATCCCTCTCTCGCTCCCGCTCTATTTCGACGACGAGTACGTGCTTGTCATCTACACCGATGGCACAGCCATGTACACCCCTGTAGATAGCCTCATTGAGATGGATATGAACACCGACTACACAGGCGTAACAAATCAGCGCATCACCTACGCCAGCACCGCAGGCAAGGACGATTCCCTTCTCCTTGTGGTCAATACCAAGACTGGTGGCGTGATGCGAGTGCAAGACTTCGATCGCATGCAGCGCGGCGAACTGCTCTGCGTGGGCAAGCCAGTCATCACTTACGATGCCACTAACGTGGAATTCATCGAGATTGTGGGTGAGGATGTGAAGAGCCAGTTCAAGAAGTGCCGCAACGTGGATTGCGACCTCGACTCCAAGCATGGCAAGAAGAACATGGAGAAGCTTGTCGAGCTGACCGTGGGCGGCGTGCTGTGATATGCATGGCTTTCTATGCATCATTTCCAGTCGCCTTTGCGTTATATATCCAAAACATATATTTATATGTATATGGATTTTGTGGTGTAAAGTGAAAACGCTACTTTTGCAACAAGAAACAAATTAAATTCAAATATCAATGGAAAATAAGATTTACGGACATTTCGACGACGCAGCTCGTGAGTATGTCATCACCGACCCTGCTACACCGTTCCCTTGGATCAACTATCTGGGCAACGAGGATTTCTTCGGTCTCATCAGCAACACTGCTGGTGGCTACAACTTCTACAAGGATGCTAAGTTCCGCCGCATCACTCGCTATCGCTACAATGGCGTGCCAATGGATAATGGCGGACGCTATTTCTACATCAACGACAATGGCACAGTATGGAATCCAGGATGGAAGCCTTGCAAGACTCCGCTGGACAAGTATGAGTGCCGTCATGGTATGAACTACACTCGCATCACTGGCGCTAAGAACGGAGTAGAGGCAAGCGTGCTCTTCTTCGTGCCTCTGAAGACATGGGCTGAGGTGCAGAAGGTTACTCTGAAGAACAACACCAATGAGGTGAAGACTTTGAAGCTGTTCTCCTTTGCAGAGTGGTGTCTGTGGAATGCAGCTACCGACATGGAGAATTTCCAGCGTAACTGGTCAACAGGCGAGGTGGAGATCGACGGCAGCGTGATATACCACAAGACAGAGTACAAGGAGCGTCGCAACCACTACGCATACTATTCTGTCAATGTGCCTATACAGGGCTACGACACTGACCGCGAGAGCTTCATTGGCTTGTACAACGAGTTTGCTGATCCTCAGTGCGTGATGGCAGGCAAGCCAAGCAACAGCCTTGCTCACGGCTGGAGTCCAGTGGCAAGCCACTACATCGAGGTTACACTCCAGCCTGGCGAGAGCAAGGATTTCATCTTCTTGCTCGGCTATGTGGAGAATGAGCAGGATGAGAAGTTCTGCCAGGAGGACATCGCTCGCAAGAAGAGTGGTGAGCTTATTTCTTCACAGGACAGCGATGTGACTCTCGTGAACAAGAAGAAGGCGCTTGAGACAATCAATAAGTTCGCTACTGTTGAGGCTGTGGATGCAGCGTTCGAGGAGCTTCGCCAGATGTGGGACGCATTGCTCGACAAGTATGTAGTGAAGAGCGACGACGACCGCTTGAACCGCATGGTGAACATCTGGAGCCAGTACCAGTGCATGATCACATTCAACTTCTCTCGCTCGGCTTCATTCTTCGAGAGCGGCGTAGGCCGTGGCATGGGATTCCGCGACTCGAACCAGGACCTCGTAGGCTTTGTGCATCAGGTGCCAAGCCGTGCACGCGAGCGCATCATCGATATCGCTTCTACACAGTTCCCTGACGGTGGTTGCTACCATCAGTATCAGCCTCTGACTAAGCATGGCAACAACGACATTGGCGGTGGTTTCAACGATGACCCTATGTGGCTCATCTTCGGCACAGTGGCATACGTGAAGGAAACAGGCGACTTCTCTATCCTCGACGAGATGGTGCCATGGGACAATGAGCCAGGCACTGAGGTCACTCTCTTCGAGCACCTTATGATTTCTTTCAACCATGTGGTGAACAACCTTGGCCCTCATGCACTTCCTCTCATCGGTCGTGCCGACTGGAACGACTGCTTGAATCTCAACTGCTTCTCATGGGATCCAAACGAATCTTTCCAGACTACCGAGAACAAGACAGAAGGCTCGAAGGCAGAGTCTGTCATGATAGCAGGTCTCTTCGTCCTCTGCGGTCGCCAGTATGTAGAGCTCTGTCAGCAGATTGGCAAGCAGGAAGAGGCAGAGCGTGCTCTTGCTCACATCAATAATATGGTTGAGGCAGTGAAGAAGGACGGATGGGACGGCGAGTGGTATCTCCGCGCTTACGACTTCTTCGGCAACAAGATTGGCTCTAACGAGTGCGAGGAAGGCAAGATCTTCATCGAGAGTCAGGGCTTCTGCACAATGGCAGGCATTGGCTTGGAAGAGGGCATGGTGGACAAGGCTATCGACTCTTGCAAGAAGTACCTTGACTGCGAGCATGGCATGGTGCTCAACAACCCTGCCTACACAACTTACCACGTCGAGATGGGCGAGATTTCATCTTATCCTGCCGGCTACAAGGAGAATGCAGGCATCTTCTGCCACAACAACCCTTGGGTGATCATTGGCGAGACAGTTGCAGGACGCGGCAACGATGCTTGGGAACTCTTCCGCAAGATCAGCCCTATGTACATCAAGGATCAAGCATTGCACAAGGTTGAGCCATACGTAAACTGCCAGATGGTGGCAGGCAAGGATGCTGCTAAGCCAGGCGAGGGCAAGAACTCTTGGCTGACAGGCACAGCAGCGTGGATGTGGTACACCGTGAGCCAGTTCCTTCTCGGCGTGAAACCAACATACGATGGCATCGAGATTGATCCTTGCATTCCATCCGACATGAAGGAGTACAGCGTCAAGCGCATCCTCCGAGGTGCAGAGTTCGACATCACAGTGAAGAACCCTGATGGCGTGCAGAAGGGTGTGAAGAGCGTGACAGTGGATGGCGTTGCCATCGACGGCAACATCGTGAAGAGCGCTCCAGGCAAGCACATTGTAGAGGTGATTCTCGGTTGATAAAAACGAAAAAACAATACTTCAACCTATACGGCGGTCCTATGCGTAGGACCGCCGTTTTTTCGTCATAAAAGCGCATTTTTCGCTATAATGTAGCAAAATTCATAGATTTTGTGTGCGTTCTCGACTATTGTGTTACATTTCTGATAACTCATGTAACATTGCTGCAACTCATAAAACTGATTATTCTGTAACTTTGCACTGTGATTCAAAGCGAAGAATTCTCCGTGATGAACACCTCCTCAATTAGGAGAACTACAACCTAGATTATTCAACAAGTCAATAAGAGGTACTTATTATATTAATACAAGCAGATATTTTATATTAAGAAAAACAGAGTCTAAACTATTATATTTTAATTAAAGTTATATCATAAGCAAAGTTAGAAAGATAATTATTGTGCGAAACAGAGTTAGTGTGTAGCAAGTGCGGTTCTTCATGCCAATAGTGGCAAGAAGAGCCGCATTTTTTGTTTCCTCGCATCCCTGTGCTTAGACAGATAGACATGTCATTTGTATAGGTAGAAATCAGTCCCCTGATGACAGAGTGGAGGGACATAAAGATTTTACGGGTGTTGTTTTGTTCTTTTGGTATCTTTTGAGTACATTTGGGTTCTTTTAATTATACATTATTTATTTTAATTATGAAACACTCAGTAAATTTTTATGTTGACAGAGAACACGCTTGCAATGTGAAGAAGTCGCAGGCAAGTGAAGCACTGTGGAGAGACACAGGCAAATTGAGAATGAAAATCAGATGGAAAGGTGGAATTGCAGCATTCAGCGTCGGATACAAAGTACGCATTGATGGCTGGAATGCGGAGGTGCAGAGATGCAAGAAAGGCAGCTGGCATGGCAAAGATGGCAACGTGGCTGCCTGGGTGATGAATGGCAGAATCGGCGAAATGGAGCTGCTGGCACATTCTGTCATGGAGGAAATGGAAGAGGGTGCATCGCCTGTGGAGGTGCGCGCTCGAATGAACTTGGCAATGGGCAGAGCCGAGAAGGCGTTGAAGAATTGCGCTAATTGCAGCGAGAATTCTGAGCTGGCAACTCGTTGCTACTCTATGAAGGACTGGTTGGCGGTCTATATAAAAGAGAGGAGCACAGAACACTCATGGTCGGACGGAACGAAGAAGAAGTATGACACTTTCGATGCTTATATCACTTCGTATGCACCAGCCGTGAAGGTGAGCGATGTGGATAGCGAGTGGCTGAATAAGTTTGCTGGTTGGTTTGCATCGTTAGGAGTGCGGAATAGTACCGTGAAGAACATATTATGCATGATGCGCTGGTTCTTGAAATGGGCAGAGGAACGAGGTGTTGAGGTGAATGCAGATTGGAGACGTTTCCGCTACAAGCTGAAAGTGGTGCCAAGGAAGGTGATTTTCCTTAATTGGGAAGAGCTGATGAGAGTGCTGAACCTGAAACTGACTGATAAGGCAATGATATGGGTAAGGGATATTTTCTGCTTGCAGTGTTTCACATCGCTCAGATATAGCGATGTGCATGGGCTGAAGCATTCGCAGGTGAAGAGTGATCGCCTTGAGGTTGTGACTCAGAAGACGCATGAGTTGTTGGTGATAGAGCTGAACAAGTATGCCAAGGAGATTCTGGACAGGTACAAGGATTTGCCTGGCGACTATGCGATGCCCAAGCTTACGATGCAGAGGTCTAATCACTTGCTGAAAGAGGTGGGGAAAATGGCAGGATTGGATGAAATGGTAGAGATGGTGTGGTATGTGGGCAATAGGAGAGTGAACAAGGTCTATCATAAGTGGGAACTCATGACGTCGCATTGCGGCAGGCGCACTTTCATTTGCAATTCTCTTGCTATGGGCATACCAGCAGAGACTGTGATGAAATGGACGGGGCATAGCGACTATAAGGCTATGAGACCTTACATTGATGTGGCTGATTCTACAAAGCAGAGAGAGATGGCGAAATGGGATAGATGGGAATAGGCTCGCTACGCTATATGGAGTAGTGGGCTAATTGCATATCGCATAGGCTCGCTATTGCATAGGACGGAGCGACGCTATCTATTTTGTACAAGAAAGCAGCAAGTTTGCATAGGTAAACTTGCTGCTTTTTTTGGTGTTGTAATAGTGTGGTTTAATACGGTATCACTGCCTTTACTGTATTCTCGTCTGTGCCTAATATTTGGGCAATCTCAGATATGGATTTTCCTTGTGCAGAGAGAAACCTTATAGCTGCAGCAATTTGCTCTCCTTGCTGAGCAAGCTGTTCTCCTTGCTGAGCAATCTGCTCTCCTTGCTGAGCAATCTGTTCTCCTTGCTGAGCAAGCTGTTCTCCTTGCTGAGCAAGCTGTTCTCCTTGCTCTACGATTTTTCTCTTCTGTACCAGCACTGTAGTGTCAAGACTTTCAAGCTCGGAGAAAATCTCATCCTCTATGCTCATAATGTGGCGG